>NZ_JAHWBL010000007.1:0-103193 GCF_029493445.1 Nocardioides sp. ChNu-99
CGCGCCGTCGGTCGCGGCGTCGGCGGCCGGGCGGTCGGGCCAGGCGAGCGCCGCGCCGAACGGGTTGGCCGGGTCGGTCGCGGCCAGCACGTGCGTCGCCGGGGGCGTCGACGAGCCGTCCACGCCGCCGGCGGGCTCGGCGAACGTGCGCAGGCGGTCGACGGCGCCCGTGGTGCCGAACTGGGCGGCGCCCAGGCTGCCGACGAAGTAGCCCCGCCGGCACCGTCCGGACTCCTCGAACGCGGAGAGCACCTTGTAGACGGCCGCGAACCCGCCCGGCAGGCGCTCGCTGACCGCCGCGCCGCGGGTGACGACGCCGTGGCGGGCCAGCATCAGCTCCGCGGCGGCGTGACCCCGGCGGGTCGCGTCGTCGTCCGCCTCCGGCACGAGCGACCAGCGGCCGGACGTGCCGACGGGGACGCCGCCGGAGCGGGGCGTCGCCGGACGGGCGGTCCCGCCCCCCAGCGGCCCCCGGCCGCGCACCCCGACACCGCGCGAGCGGGGCGCGGGTCGCCGGGAACGGTGCGCGCCGGAGCCACCCACGCGGTCGCGCACGGGGGAGAACGTGTCGTTGGTGACCCGCCCCGCCCACACGAGGTCCCACAGCGCGGCGGCGAGGGCGCCGTCGTCCAGGGTGCCGGCGGCCTGGCCCAGCTGGCGGAAGAAGTAGGCGCCACCCGGCTGGAGCGCCTCGAGCACCCGGTCGTGCAGCTCGGACGCGTCGTACGGCGCGGGCAGCGGCACCGTGAGGTCGGCGCTGTCCGCGAGGTGCAGCGAGACCCAGCCGTCCGCGCCCGGGAGCGCGCCGTGCCCGGCCCAGATCACCTCGCCGCTCGCGGTGAGCTCGTCGAGGTACGCCGGCACGTAGTCACGCACCCGCGCCGGCAGCACGAGCGTCTCCCACGCCGAGGCGGGCACCGCGCACCCGGCGAGCTGGTCGACGGCGGTGAGCACCCCGTCGACGCCGTGCAGCCCGCCCCGGCGCGCCGGTTGCCGCGGCATCGGACGCGACCCGTCGGGCTGCGGCTGCTCGGCCTCGGCCACCTGCTGCCAGGCGGGCAGGAAGCGGCCGAGGGCACCCGGGTCGACGGGCTCGACCTCCTGGCGCAGCCGGGCCAGCGAGCGACGGCGCACGCGGCGCAGCACCTCGGCGTCGCACCACTCGCCGCCGCTGCCGCCCGGCCGGAACTCGCCGTCGACCACGCGGCCCTGGGCGCCGAGCCGCACCAGGGTGGTGGTGACGACGGCCGGACCGAGACCGAACCGATCCGCGACGTCGGCGGTGGTGAACGGCCCGTGGCTGCGGGCGTAGCGGGCGACCAGGTCGCCGAGCGGGTCCTCGACCTGCTCGCCGAACACCTCCGGGACCCCCGGGGGGACCGGGACGCCGAGCGCGTCGCGCAGGCGGGCCACGTCCTCGACCACCGCGTGCCGCTCCTCGCCCGCGACGCGGACCGTGACGACGCGGCGGGCCTCGACGAGCGCCGCCACCCAGGCGGCCGTCTCGTCCGGGTCGGCGGTCGAGCGGGCGACGACCTCCTCGGGGGTGAGCGGGCCGACGAGGCGCAGGAGGTCGGCGACGCCCTCGGCGTCCCGGGCGCGCCGGTCGGGCGCGAGCCGCTGGAGCTCGGCCTCGACCTCGGCCAGCACCTCGGGGTCCAGCAGGTCGCGCAGCTCGGTGCGGCCCAGCAGCTCCGCCAGGAGGGTGGGGTCGAGCGACAGGGCGGCAGCCCGACGTTCCGCGAGCGGGGAGTCGCCCTCGTAGAGGAACTGCGCGACGTACCCGAACAGCAGGGTGCGGGCGAACGGCGACGGGGAGGGCGTCTCGACGTCCACGAGCTGCACCTCGCGCCGCTCGACCTGCGCCTGGAGCCCGAGGAGGCCGGGCAGGTCGTAGACGTCCTGCAGGCACTCACGCACCGTCTCGAGCACGACGGGGAACGCCGGGTACTTCGACGCCACCTCCAGCAGCTGCGAGGCCCGCTGCCGCTGCTGCCACAGCGGGGAGCGGCGGCCGGGGTCGCGGCGGGGGAGCAGCAGGGCCCGCGCCGCGGACTCGCGGAAGCGGGACGCGAACAGCGACGACGAGCCGACCTCGGCGGTCACCAGGTCGTTGAGCTCGTCCGCCTCGAACGCGAACACCTCGGCGCCGGGCGGGTCCTCGCCGGTGTCGGGCAGGCGCACGACGATGCCGTCGTCGAACGCGGTGGCCTGGCCGTCGACGCCGGTGCGCTCGCGGATCCGGGCGTTGACCGCGAGCGCCCACGGGGCGTGGACCGGCACGCCGTACGGCGAGTGGAGCACGAGGCGCCAGTCGCCGAGCTCGTCGCGGAAGCGCTCGAGCAGCAGGGTGCGGTCCGACGGCAGCACGTTGGTCGCCTCGCGCTGCTCCGCGACGTACTCCACCAGGTTGTGCGCGGCGTTGGCGTCGAGGCCCCGCTCCCGCACCAGCGCCACGGCCTCGGCCCGGGGCAGCCCACCCAGCTCTCGGTGCAGCGCCCCCACCGCGGCGCCGAGCTCGGCGGGGCGGCCGGGGGAGTCGCCCTTCCAGAAGGGCAGGCGCCCGGGAACGCCCGGCGCGGGCGTGACGAGCACGCGGTCGTGGGTGATGTCCTCGATGCGCCAGCTGGTCGCGCCCAGCGCGAACACGTCGCCGACGCGGGACTCGTAGACCATCTCCTCGTCGAGCTCGCCGACGCGTCGTCCGCCGCGGGCGTTCTTGTCGTCGGCGCCGCCGGTGACGAGGAAGACGCCGAAGAGGCCACGGTCGGGGATCGTGCCGCCGCTGGTCACGGCGAGCCGCTGCGCGCCGGGCCGGGCCGTCAGGGTGCCGGCGACCCGGTCCCACACGACGCGGGGCCGCAGCTCGGCGAACTCGTCGGAGGGGTAGCGCCCGCTCAGCAGGTCCAGCGTCGCGTCGAACGCGCTGCGGGGCAGGGTCGCGTACGGCGCGGCCCGCCGCACCAGGGCGTAGAGCGCGTCGACGTCGATCGGCTCGAGCGCCACGGTGGCGACCACCTGCTGCGCCAGGACGTCCAGCGGGTTCGCGGGCACGCGCAGCGCCTCGATGGCGCCGGAGCGCATGCTCGCCACGGCGACGGCCGTGGGGGCCAGGTCGGCGCGGTGCTGGGGGAACAGGACGCCGCGGGAGACCTCGCCGACCTGGTGCCCGGCCCGGCCGACGCGCTGGAGCGCGCTCGCGACGCTGGGCGGCGAGCCGATCTGCACGACGAGGTCGACGGCGCCCATGTCGATGCCCAGCTCGAGGCTGCTCGTCGCGACGACCGCGGGCAGGCGCCCGCTCTTGAGATCGTCCTCGATGAGCGCCCGCTGCTCCTTGGAGACCGACCCGTGGTGGGCCCGGGCGACCAGCGGCGCCGCACCCGTCGTGGTGCCCGACTGCGCGACGGCCTCGGCCGGGAAGCGCGCGGGCCGCTGCGGCAGGTCGTCGGCGTCGTGGTCGGCGTCGTGGTCGGCGTCGTGGTCGGCGTCGTGGCCGGGCCCGTCGGGCTCGGCGGCCGCGCGCTCCTCGTGCCGCTCGGCCGCCAGCTCGTTGAGGCGGGCGGTCAGGCGCTCGGCGACCCGGCGCGAGTTGGCGAAGACGATGGTGGAGCGGTGGGCCTCGACGAGGTCGAGCACGCGGTTCTCCACGTGCGGCCAGATCGACGAGGCGGCGCGACCGCTGTCGGGGTCGGTCTCGTCGTACTCGCCCGGAGTCGTCATGTCCTCGACCGGGACGGCGACCTCGAGCTCCCACGCCTTCTCCGAGGGCGGCGCGACGACGTCGACCGGGGCGCCGCCGCCGAGGAAGCGCGCCACCTCCTCGATGGGGCGCACGGTCGCGGAGAGCCCGATCCGCTGGGCGGGCTGCGGCAGGAGGGCGTCCAGCCGCTCGAGGGTGACCGCGAGGTGGGCCCCGCGCTTGCTGCCGGCGACGGCGTGCACCTCGTCGAGGATCACGGTCTCGACGCCCCGCAGGCTCTCGCGGGCCTGGGAGGTGAGCATGAGGAAGAGGGACTCGGGGGTGGTGATGAGGATGTCGGGCGGCCGGGTGCCGAGGCGGCGGCGGTCGGCGGCCGACGTGTCGCCCGAGCGCACCCCGACGGCCACCGGTGGCACCTCGACACCGAGACGCTCGCCGGTCGCGCGGATGCCCACGAGGGGGGAGCGCAGGTTGCGCTCGACGTCGACGGCGAGGGCCTTCAGGGGCGAGACGTAGAGCACCCGGCAGCGGTGAGCGGCCTCCTCCGGCGGGGGCGTCGAGAACAACCGGTCGATGGCCGACAGGAACGCCGAGAGGGTCTTGCCCGAGCCCGTGGGTGCGACGACCAGCGCGTGCCGGCCGGTGCCGATCGCGTTCCAGGCGCCCTCCTGCGCGGGCGTCGGCGCGGGGAACGCGGCGCGGAACCACGCCTGCGTCACCGGGCTGAAGCGCTCCAGCGCCGAGGGGGGTCCGACCATGCCGGACATCTTGACAGGCCGCACCGACAGTCCCGGACCGCTGCGCCCGGGGCCGCCCGGGGCCGCCCCGGGTCAGTCGAGGACGGCGTCGCCCGTCGGGATGTTGACGAGCATCCGCTGGTAGAACGCCATGTCGACCCAGTGGTCGAACTTGTTGCCGACCTCCTTGAACTCGCCGACCTTGGCGAACCCGCACGCCACGTGCAGCCGCTCGCTGGCGGGGTTCGGCAGCGCGACGGCCGCGATCGCGGTGTGCACGCCGGAGACCGCCATGGTCTGCAGCAGGGCCGGGTAGAGCATCCGGCCGACGCCGCGGCCGCGCACCGAGCCGTCGAGGTAGATCGACGTCTCCCGCGTCAGCGCGTAGGCGGGACGGGGGCGGAACGACCAGGAGTAGGCGTAGCCCACCGCGTGGTCGTGTGCGTCGACGGCGACGAGGAGGTGGTCGCCCGGGTGCTCGCCGTCGAGGCGGGCGCGCCAGTAGTCGGTGTCGGGGGGCTCGAGGTCGAACGTGGCGAGCGAGTGCTCGACGGCGTGGTTGTAGATGGCGGCGATCCGGGGCAGGTCGCGCTCGTTCGCGGAGCGGGTCGCGTACTCGGCCATCCGCCCATCATCGCCCAGGTGGGCCTTGAGAGGATGCGGGGGTGAGCAGCTCGTGGGAGGCGCCGGCGCCGGACCTCAAGGACTGGACCTGGGTCCTGGACCGGCCGTGCCCCGACTGCGGGACCGCCAGCGGCGCCCTCGACGTCGAGGACCTGCCGTCGCTGCTGTCCGTCACGGCCGAGGCGTGGCACCGCGTCCTGGCCCGCCCGGGCGCCGCGGAGCGGCCGCGGCCGGGCACGTGGTCCCCGCTGGAGTACGGCGCGCACGTCCGCGACGTGCACCGGGTCTTCGACGAGCGCCTGGCGCTCGTGCTGGGGACCGACCCCGGGCCGGCCCGGTTCGCGAACTGGGACCAGGACGCGGCCGCCGTCGCCGGGCGCTACCACGAGCAGGACCCGGCGGTGGTGGCCGACGAGCTGGCCGAGGCCGCCGAGGAGGTGGCGCACCGCTACGCGCAGGTGGGTCCCGGCGACCTCGCCCGCACGGGCCTGCGCAGCAACGGCTCCGCCTTCACCCTGGTCTCGCTGGGGCAGTACCACCTGCACGACGTCGTCCACCACCTGCACGACGTCGGCTCCCCGGTGCGGGACGCCCTGCCCGCCGCCGCCCGTACGGCGCCGCGCACCCCCGCGGCCCCGCCGGCGGTCGCGACGCCGGGGGAGCGGGCGTGAGGCACACCGAGCTCTGGGCGCGTCTCGAGGTCGCGGTCGGTCCCCGCCTCGCACGCTCCTGGGCCCAGACGCAGGTGCACCCGGCGCTCGGCAACCGCACGGTGGTGGAGGCGCTCGACGCCGGGGTCGACCCGCGCGAGGTCTGGGCGGTGGTGCACCGCGCGCTCGAGCTGCCCGACTCCGAGCGCTGAGCGGGGCGACCCGGACGCGCCGACACGCCGCGCACGGGTCCTGCCTGACATCGAACACCTGTTCGTCTACGCTTTTCCCACACAGGCACGAGATCGGGTCGAGATCTCCCCAGGCGCCGGCGGCACACCACCGTTGTCGGTGGCTCGTCCTAGCGTCGTGCCCACGCGAACGACACAGGCAGCGCACGCTGCCGCTGGACTCGGGCCACGAGCTCGGAGGGGATGGACACCATGGCTGGTGCAGACCGCGGCAAGGCGCTCGACACGGCGCTCGCGAGCATCGAGAAGCAGTTCGGCAAGGGCTCGGTGATGCGTCTGGGTGACGACGCCCGCGCTCCCCTGGAGGTCATCCCGACGGGCTCGATCGCCCTCGACGTGGCCCTCGGCCTCGGCGGGCTCCCGCGCGGGCGCGTCGTCGAGATCTACGGCCCGGAGTCGTCGGGAAAGACGACCGTCGCGCTCCACGCGGTCGCCAGCGCCCAGCGCGCCGGGGGCATCGTGGCGTTCATCGACGCGGAGCACGCGCTCGACCCCGACTACGCGAAGGCGCTGGGCGTCGACACCGACGCGCTCCTCGTCTCGCAGCCCGACTCGGGCGAGCAGGCGCTGGAGATCGCCGACATGCTGGTGCGCTCCGGCGCGCTCTCCCTCATCGTCATCGACTCGGTCGCGGCGCTCGTGCCCCGCGCCGAGATCGAGGGCGAGATGGGTGACAGCCACGTCGGTCTCCAGGCCCGCCTCATGAGCCAGGCGCTCCGCAAGATGACCGGTGCGCTCAACGGCGCCGGCACGACGGCGATCTTCATCAACCAGCTGCGCGAGAAGATCGGCGTCATGTTCGGCTCGCCCGAGACCACCACGGGTGGCCGGGCGCTGAAGTTCTACTCCTCGGTCCGCCTCGACGTGCGGCGCATCGAGACGCTGAAGGACGGCACTGACTCGGTCGGCAACCGCACCCGCGTGAAGGTCGTGAAGAACAAGGTCGCACCGCCGTTCAAGCAGGCCGAGTTCGACATCATGTACGGCAAGGGCATCAGCCGCGAGGGTGGCCTCATCGACGTGGGCGTGGAGTCGGGCCTCGTCCGCAAGGCGGGTGCCTGGTACACCTACGACGGCGACCAGCTGGGCCAGGGCAAGGAGAACGCGCGCAACTTCCTGCGCGACAACCCCGACCTGGCCGACGAGCTGGAGAAGAAGATCCTCGAGAAGCTCGGCGTGGGTCCGCAGGTCGACCAGCCGGCGGAGCCGATCGGCGTCGATGACTTCTGATCCCGCCGAGCTGCGCGCGCTGCTCGACGCCCCTCCGCCGCCCGACCCGGTGGCGGAGGGCCCCGACGCCGACGTCGAGCAGGTCGCCCGCACGATCCTGCTCGACCAGCTGACGGGGCGGGCGCGCAGCCGCAAGGAGCTGGCCGACAAGCTGGCCGCGCGCGAGGTCCCGGCGGACGTCGCGAGCCGCCTCCTCGACCGGTTCGAGGAGGTCGGCCTCGTCGACGACGCCGCCTTCGCCCGCACGTGGGTGGACGGGCGCCGGTCCGCGAAGGGCCTGGCGCGCCGGGCGCTGGCCCAGGAGCTGCGCCGCAAGGGCGTCGACGACGAGGTCGCCCGCGAGGCCCTCGACGAGATCGAGCCCGACGACGAGACGGCGACGGCCCGGGCGCTGGTGCGCAAGCGGCTCCGCTCCCTCTCGGGGGTCGAGGCCCCGGTGGCCACCCGTCGCCTCGTCGGCATGCTCGCCCGGAAGGGGTACAGCCCCGGCACGGCGTACGCCGTCGTCAGCGACGAGCTGCGCCGCCAGGGCCGCGAGGTCGACGACTCCGACCACGAGCCGGCCGACGACTGAGCCCCGGGTGCCATAGTGGCGCGGTGGACACCTCGCTGCTGCGCGCACCCGACGGCGCCTTCTCCCTGGCCGACATCGACCCGGGCGCCACGCCCGGCTTCGACGGCGGCAAGGCCGCGGGCAAGGAGGAGCTGAGCACGGTCGTCGCCGAGCTCACCGACCTGCAGGAGCGTCTCTTCGCCGAGGGACGCACCCGGCCCGACGCACGACGCGTGCTGCTCGTGCTGCAGGGGATGGACACGTCCGGCAAGGGCGGCACGGTGCGGAAGGTGATCGGGTCCCTGGACCCGCAGGGCGTGGCGATCGCCTCCTTCGGCACCCCGACGCCCGAGGAGCTCGAGCACGACTTCCTGTGGCGCGTCCGCTCGCGGCTGCCGGCCCCGGGCCGCATCGGCGTGTTCGACCGCTCGCACTACGAGGACGTGCTCATCGCCCGGGTGCGCTCACTGGTGCCGGCCGAGGAGGTGGACCGCCGCTACGCAGCGATCCGCGACTTCGAGGCCGACCTGGTCGCCGACGGCGTCCGCGTCGTCAAGGTGATGCTGCACATCTCGCCCGAGGAGCAGCGCGACCGGCTGCTCGCCCGTCTCGACGAGCCCGCGAAGCACTGGAAGTTCAGCCCGGCCGACATCGACGACCGCGCCCTGTGGGCCGACTACCAGGGGGCCTACGAGCGGGCGATCACCGAGACGCACCGGCCCGGGGCGCCGTGGCACGTCGTACCCGCCGAGTCGAAGTGGTACCGCAACCTGGCGGTGGCCCACCTGCTGCTGGCCGAGCTGCGGGCGCTGGACCTGCAGTGGCCCACCGCGTCGTTCGACCCCGCCGAGCAGCGCCGTCGGCTGGTCGAGGAGGACCCGCTGTCGTGATCCCGCTCCAGCACGTCACGCGGTACGTCGCGCCGCTGCGGGAGGGGGGGAGCCTGCCCGGCCTCGTCGAGGCCGACGACCTCGGCACCTACGTGTGCAAGTTCCGTGGTGCCGGCCAGGGCCTGCGGGTGCTCGTCGCGGAGGTCGTCGTCAGCGGGCTCGCCCAGCGTCTCGACATCCCCACCCCGCGGCTCGTCGCCCTGGAGCTGCACCGCGACCTGGCCCGCTACGAGGCCGACGAGGAGGTCCAGGACCTGCTGCGGGCCAGCGTCGGTCTGAACCTGGGGGTCGACTTCCTGCCCGGGGCCTTCGGGTTCGACCGGTCCGTCGAGGAGGACACGGAGGTGGCACCACGCATCCTGTGGCTCGACGCGCTGACGGCCAACGTCGACCGCTCGTGGCGCAACCCCAACCTGCTGCGGTGGCACGGGCGCACCTGGGCGATCGACCACGGGGCCTCGCTCTACTTCCACCACGCGTGGAGCGGCGGAGTCACCGACCCGGCCCGGTTCGCGGCGCAGCGCTGGGACGTCAGCGACCACGTCTTCGCCGACCGCGCCGGCGACCTCGCCGAGGTCGACGCCCGGGGCCGTGCACTGCTGGGCCCCGACGTCCTCGCCGACGTGGTGGCCCAGGTGCCGGACGAGTGGCTCGAGCCCGTGCCGGGAGCCGCGACCCCCGCGGAGCTGCGCGCGGCGTACGTGCGCTTCCTCGGCGCCCGCCTCGGCACCCGCGCCTGGCTGCCGGGAGCCGACGCGTGAGCGGGGAGCGGTCGCCGTACCAGTACGTCGTGCTCCGCTGCGTGCCGCGCGTGGACCGCGAGGAGTTCCTCAACGTCGGCGTGCTGCTCTACTGCGAGGCGCGCAGCTTCCTCGCCGTGGCGTGGCACGTCGACGAGGAGCGGCTCACCGCCGCCTTCCCCGCCCTCGACCTCGCCACCCTGTGCCGGGCGCTCGACTTCGTCGACGGGGTCTGCGCCGCCGACGAGCGGGCGGGGTCGGCGGCGACGCACCCGATCGGCGTGCGCTTCGGCTTCCTCAAGGCGCCGCGCAGCACCGTCGTGCAGCCCGGCCCCGTGCACGGCGGGCTGACGACGGATCCCGCAGCCGAGCTCGCCCGGCTGCGGGACCTGCTGGTGTGACGGCTCAGACGGGCACGAGCTCCACGGCGCCGACGGCGTAGCGGGCCAGGACGACGCGCGCCACCTCGGGGTGGGCGCCGAGCGGCTCGGAGACCGCGACGGCGCCGGCCTCGAGGGCCAGCTCGGCGGCGCGGTCCGGCAGCATGCCCGGCGCGAGGAACAGGGAGGCCACCGCGATGTGACGGCGACCCTCCCCGCGGAACGCCCGCACGGCCTCGCCGGTCGCCGGCGGCGCGGTCGAGGCGAACGCGGCGCTGACCGGCAGCTTGTGACGAGCACCCCAGACGCGGGCTAGGCGGGCCACCGCCTGGTTCGCCAGCGCGTCGCTGGAGCCGGCGGCGGCCAGCACGAGCGCGTCGAGCTCGCGCACCCGCGCCGAGCTCAAGGCCGCGCGCAGGCGCTCGTCGAGCACCTGCAGGAACGCCGCCTCGAGCCCGAGGATGGCCGAGGCCCGGATGCCGAGCCCCTCGTGGCGCGCCGCGGCCTCGGCGATGGCCGCGGGGACGTCGACCTTCGCGTGGTAGGCGTCGGAGAGGAGCAGGGGGACGACGACGATCTCGTCGTGGCCCGCGCGCACCAGGTCGTCGACGACGTCCTGGAAGCCCGGGCGGGCCAGCTCGAGGAACGCCGGCTCGACCGTGAGGTCGGGGCGCTGCGCGCGCACCTCGGCGACGAGGGCGCGGACGGTGGCGGCGGAGCGGGGATCGCGGCTGCCGTGGGCGAGGGCGATGAGTGCAGGAGCGGCCATGACGGCCTCCTTCCTGAGGTCCGGCCGGGGTGGCCGGGGGCGGGGTGGTGCGGGGTGGGGCGCGCTCCGTGCCCGGGGGCGCGCCGTGGGGTGGTCGCGGTGGGGGTGCTCGGCCGGTGGGCCGGCATCACATGTGGATGCCGCACTCCGTCTTGTTGGTGCCCGCCCAGCGACCGCTCCGGGGGTCGTCGCCGGGGGCCACCCGTCGGGTACACGGCCAGCACCCGATGGACGGGTAGCCGTCGTAGGCCAGCGGGTTCACCAGCACACCGTTCTCCTCGATGTAGCGCTCGACGTCGTCGTCGCTCCACCGCGCGATCGGGGAGACCTTCACCTTCTTCTTCTTCGCGTCCCACCCCACGACGGGGGCGATGACGCGGTTGCTGGTCTCGGCGCGGCGCAGGCCGGTGGCCCACGCGTCGTACCCGTCGAGCGAGGAGCGCAGCGGCTCCACCTTGCGCAGGGCGCAGCACAGGTCGGGATCGCGCTTGTAGAGCTCGGGCCCGTGCTCCGCGTCCTGCTCGGCGACGGTGCGCGTGGGGCCGATGGTGATGACGTTGACGTCCATCGTCGCCGCGACCGCGTCCCGCGTGCCGATCGTCTCGGCGAAGTGGTAGCCGGTGTCGAGGAACACGACGTCGATGCCCGGCGCGACCTTCGCCGCGAGGTGGGACAGGACCGCGTCGCCCATGGAGGACGTCAGGCAGAAGCGCTCGCCGAACGTCGCGAAGGCCCACTCGATGATGTCCTCCGCCGGGGCGAGCTCGAGCTCGGCACCGACGTGCTGGACGATCTCGCGCAGCTCCTCCGACGAGCGGCCCTCCGTCTGGCTCCCGCGGTTCGCGCGGGCCACCTGGGTGGCGATCATGCGGGTGCTCCCTTCGTGATGCCGGCCGGGCGCGGCAGGCGCCCGATCATGCGCAGGGAGAAGGCGCGCAGGCAGCTGCGGCATTCCCAGGCGCCGGCGGGGGACGTGACCTCGCCCGTCGTGGGGTCGGTCGTCTCGTGCGGGCGGAGGTCCTCCTCCGCGCAGTAGGGGCAGTGGTACGGCGCCGCGCGCTCAGACACCGGCCACCTCCGGCTCCCGGGCGGGCTCGGCCGGCTCGCCGCGCAGGAGCGCCTCGTCGGCGCGCACCACCCAGTCGGCGAAGCTCTCGCCGTCGGTGCGGTCGCCGAGGTAGCCCTGCACCACCGCCGTGATGTAGTCGTCCAGCCCGGCGCTCGTCACCTTGTGGGCCCGCAGCTTGCGGCCGAAGTTCGAGTTGAGGCCCGTCGCGCCGCCGAGGTGGACCTGGAAGCCCTCGACCTGGCGGCCGTCGTCGTCCAGGACGAGCTGGCCCTTGAGGCCGAAGTCGGCGACCTGGGTGCGGGCGCAGGCGTTGGGGCAGCCGTTGACGTTGACCGTGATCGGCACGTCGAGGTCGGGCACGCGCTCCTCGAGCGAGGCGATGAGGTCGCGGCTGCGGTCCTTCGTGTCGACGATCGCGAGCTTGCAGTACTCGATGCCCGTGCAGGCCATCGTGTTGCGCCGCCAGTTGGAGGGGCGCGCGCTGAGGCCGATGGCCTCCGTCGCCGCGACGAAGTCCTCGACGACGTCGGGCGCCACGCCGAGGACGACGATCTTCTGGTACGCCGTGAGCCGCGCGCCGGCCGCGCCGTACTGCTCGACGAGGTCGCCCAGCGCCGTCAGCACCGTGCCGGAGATGCGCCCGACCGTCGGCGCGAGGCCGACGTAGTAGGCGCCGTCCTTCTGCGCGTGCACGCCGACGTGGTCGCTCTGGCGCACCGGCGCCTCGGGCGACGGGTTGTCGACGAGGGTGCGGTGCAGGTACTCCGTCTCGAGCACCTCGCGGAACTTCTCCGGGCCCCAGTCGGCCAGCAGGAACTTCAGGCGGGCCTTGGAGCGCAGGCGGCGGTAGCCGTAGTCGCGGAAGACACCCGCGACGCCGGCCCACACGTCCGGGACGTCGTCGAGCGCTATCCACACGCCGAGCTTGTGGGCGAGCATCGGGTTCGTCGAGAGCCCGCCGCCGACCCACAGGTCGAAGCCCGGGCCCAGCTCGGGGTGCACCGTGCCGACGAACGACACGTCGTTGGTCTCGGGCGAGACGTCGTGGCTGGGGTGGCCGGTCAGCGCCGTCTTGAACTTGCGGGGGAAGTTCGAGAACTCCGGGTCGCCGATGTAGCGCCGCTTGATCTCCTCGAGCGCCGCGGTGCCGTCGATGATCTCGTCGGCGGCGACGCCGGCGACGGGGGAGCCGAGGAACGGGCGGGGGGAGTCGCCGCACGCCTCGGTGGTGTCGAGGCCGGAGGCGTCGAGGATGTCCCAGATCGTCGGCACGTCCTCCACGCGGATCCAGTGGTACTGGATGTTCGCCCGGTCGGTGACGTCCGCGGTGTCGCGGGCGAACTCGGTGCCGACCCGGCCGAGCGCCCGCAGCGCGTCGGCGCCGAGCAGTGCGCCGTCGGAGCGCACGCGCATCATGAAGTAGCGGTCGTCGAGCTCCTCCTCCTCGAGCGTGGCGGTCTTGCCGCCGTCGAAGCCCGGGGCCCGCTGGGTGTAGAGACCCATCCAGCGGAAGCGGCCGCGCAGGTCGGCCGGGTCGATCGAGTCGAAGCCGCGCTTGGAGTAGATGTTGATGATGCGCGCCCGCACGTTGAGCGGGTTGTCGTCCTTCTTGGACTGCTCGTTCTTGTTCAACGGCTCCGTGTAGCCGAGCGCCCACTGGCCCTCGCCGCGCTTGCGGCGGGGCGCGGCGGGGCGGCGCTGGGCGGGGGTTGCCGGGGTGCTCACAGCCAGGATCCTTCGCGGGGATGCGGGATCGCAGGTATCAGGTCGCCGTCGGGGGACGGTCGTCGGCCGGGTCCTGCGACCTCGACGTGGGTCGGGTCGGTGCGTCGTCGGCGAGGCCGACGGATGAGGACGTCAGGACGGCCAACACATCATGCTGCGCGTGCGCATGAGGTCCACGTGGCGTCGAACCACGAGGTACGCGTGCGTCGCAGCAGTGACCATGGACAGGAGTCTCAACTGGCGGAACGCGTCCCACAACCACGAATCTCATGATGTGGGAACGCTGTCCAGGATGCGGACGGACCCCCGCGCCAGCAGGGCGGATCGGGCGCCCGTGAGGCACAGGTCACAGCGGGCCGCCCGTCGTACGACGCGAAATCGACGGCTGCGGCGCGCCCTCACTACATTGGCGTCCATGACCGATGCCCTCATCAGCAGTGCGTACTCCCAGGCTCTCGAGGTCATCGCCTCGGTGGAGCCCCGCATCGCGGACGCGACCCGCGCCGAGCTCGCCGACCAGCGCAGCTCGCTCAAGCTCATCGCCTCCGAGAACTACGCGTCGCCCGCCGTGCTGCTCACCATGGGCACCTGGCTGAGCGACAAGTACGCCGAGGGCACGGTCGGTCACCGCTTCTACGCCGGTTGCCAGAACGTCGACACCGTCGAGTCCCTCGCCGCCGAGCACGCCCGGGAGCTGTTCGGCGCCGAGTACGCGTACGCCCAGCCGCACTCCGGCATCGACGCGAACCTCGTCGCGTTCTGGTCGATCCTCGCCCACCGCGTCGAGGGGCCGTGGCTGGAGGAGGCCGGCGCGAAGAACGTCAACGACCTCACCGAGGCCGACTGGGAGCGCCTGCGCAACGAGCTCGGCAACCAGCGCCTGCTCGGCATGAGCCTCGACGCCGGCGGCCACCTCACCCACGGCTTCCGCCCGAACATCTCGGGCAAGATGTTCCACCAGCAGCAGTACGGCACGGACCCGGAGACGGGCCTGCTCGACTACGACGTCGTCCGCGCCCGCGCCAAGGAGTTCAAGCCGCTCGTGCTCGTCGCCGGGTACTCGGCGTACCCGCGGCGGGTGAACTTCGCCAAGATGCGCGAGATCGCCGACGAGGTCGGCGCCACCCTCATGGTCGACATGGCGCACTTCGCCGGGCTCGTCGCCGGCAAGGTGTTCACGGGCGACGAGAACCCCGTGCCCCACGCCCACGTCGTCACCACCACGACCCACAAGTCGCTGCGCGGTCCGCGCGGCGGCATGGTGCTGGCCACGGAGGAGTACGCCCCGAGCGTCGACCGCGGCTGCCCGATGGTGCTCGGTGGCCCGCTCTCGCACGTGATGGCCGCCAAGGCCGTGGCGCTGGCCGAGGCGCGCCGTCCGGAGTTCGCCACCTACGCCAAGCAGGTCGCCGACAACGCGCAGTCGCTCGCGGAGGGCTTCCTCAGTCGGGGCGCGAAGCTCGTGACGGGCGGCACCGACAACCACCTCGTGCTCCTCGACGTCACGGGCTTCGGCCTCACCGGCCGCCAGGCCGAGTCGGCGCTGCTCGACGCGGGCGTCGTGACGAACCGCAACTCGGTGCCCGGGGACCCGAACGGCGCCTGGTACTCCTCCGGCATCCGCTTCGGCACCCCGGCGCTGACCACCCGCGGCTTCGGCCAGGACGAGTTCGACCGCGTCGCCGAGCTCGTGGTCGACGTGCTCAGCCGCACGCAGCCCGGCACCACCAAGACCGGCGGTCCCTCGAAGGCCACCTACGTCACCGAGGACGGCGTCGCCGACCGCACCAAGGCGGCCTCCGCGGAGATGCTCGACAAGTTCCCGCTCTACCCGGGTCTCGAGCTGTCCTGATCCGCAGGGGGTACGCCGGCCCGCTCGCGCCGCCGTACCGGCCCGTTCTTGCCTCGGGGCGACACTTGACGCCGCAACCCGCCACTTCCGGCGGGAAGCTTCCACCCGGAAGTGGCGGGTTCCCCGGTGCACCGGGGAACCCGCCACCCGGGTGACTCAGCTGCGCCAGCGGTACTCGACCTCGGGGCGCCCGGTGCCGCCGTACCGCGGCGCCCGCTCGAGGCGCCCCGCGTCGGCGAGGTGCTCGAGGTAGCGGCGCACCGTGACGCGCGAGGCCCCCACCAGCTCGGCCACCTTGGTCGCGGACACGCCGCGACCGGCGCCGCGCACGGCCTGGGTCACCTCGCGCAGGGTCTCGGCGCTCATCCCCTTCGGCACCGTGCCGGCCGTGGGCGCCCGCAGGGACCCGAGGAGCCCGTCCACCTCCTCCTGGGCGATCTCCGCGGAGTCCAGCAGGCTGGCGCGGTAGGCGGCGTACTGCTCGAGCTTGGCCCGGAAGGTCGGGAAGGTGAACGGCTTCAGCAGGTAGAGCACCACGCCGTGGGCGACCGCCTGTCGCACGACCTCGACGTCGCGGGCCGAGGTGACGGCGATGACGTCGCAGAGGTGGCCGGCGGCGCGCATGCTGCGCACCAGCCCCAGACCGTGCCCGTCGGGCAGGTGCATGTCGAGCAGCACGAGGTCGACCGGCTCGCGCGACAGCGTCCGCGCCGCCTCGCCCGCCGAGCGGGCCACCCCCACCACCTCGAAGCCGGGCAGCCGCTCGACGTACGACGCGTGCGCCTGCGCCGCGGTGGCCTCGTCCTCGACGACCAGCACCCGCACGCTCACGGCGCCGCCACCCCCGCGTCCGCCCGCAGGTCGACGGTGAACGCGGCGCCCCCGAGGTCGGAGGAGCCGACGACGACGTCGCCGCCGTGCCGGCGGGCCACCTGCGCCACCAGCGCCAGCCCGATGCCGCGCCCGCCGGTGCCCTCGGCCGTGGCCTTGGTGGTCCAGCCGCGCTCGAAGGCGCGGGCGGCGTCCGCGGGGCTCAGGCCCGGGCCGGCGTCCTCGACGAGCACGCGCAGCCGGTCGGGCCCGGGGGAGAACGTCACCCGCACGGTGCGCACCCCGCTCGCGGCGACGGCGTCCAGCGCGTTGTCGACGAGGTTGCCGACCACGGTGACGATGTCGCGGTGCGGCACGAGCACGTCGGCGGGCACCGCGCCCTCGATCCGCAGGTCGATGCCGCGCTCGGCGGCCTCCGCGGTCTTGCCCAGCAGCAGCGCCGCCAGCACGGGGTCGCCGGTGGCGGCGACGACCCGGTCGGTCAGCAGCTGCGCCACCTGCAGCTCCTCGGTGGCGAAGTCGACGGCCTCCTCGACGCGGCCCATCTCGACGAGGGACACGACGGTGTGGAGACGGTTGGCGGCCTCGTGGTTCTGGGCGCGCAGGAAGTCGCCCAGCGCGCGCACGACGTCGAGCTCGCCGGTGACCGCCTGCAGGTCGGTGCGGTCGCGCAGGGTGACCACCGCGCCCACGGTGGCGTCGGCCCACGAGGCGGGGGAGGAGCTCACGACGAGCACCTTGTCACCGCTCACGTAGAGGTCGTCGCTGCTCGCCCGGCCCGCGGCCACCGCCGCGACCAGTCCCGGCGGCAGCCCGAGATCGCGCAGCGGGGTGCCGACGACCCCGTCGGCGGGCAGGTCGAGGAGGCGGCGGGCCTCGTCGTTGACGAGGGTGACCCGGCCGTCGACGTCGACGAGCAGCAGCCCCTCGCGCACGGCCCCGAGCACGGCGGCGTAGTACTCGTACATGCGGGTCATCTCGCGCTCGCCCAGGCCGTGGGTCTGCCGGCGCAGCCGGCGCGCCACCAGTGCGGCCCCCGCCAAGCCGACGAGGAGCACCACGGAGGCGGCGACCGTGACGCGCACGAGCGCGGCCCGGACGGCGTCGGAGATCCGGTCGATGCTCACGCCGACGGAGACCAGCGCCACGACGGGCCGCGCCCCGTCGGCCCCGTCCGCCCCCTCGGCCCCGTCGGCGGCCCCGTCCGCGGCGAACACCGGCACGACCGCGCGCACCGACGGGCCGAGCGTGCCGACGTACTCCTGCGTGAAGGGCCTGCCCGCCAGCGCGGGCTCGATGTCGCCCACGAAGCGCCGGCCCACCTGCGCGGGGTCGGGGTGGGTGAAGCGGGTGCGGTCGGTGTCCATCACGACGACGAAGTCGACGTCGGTGTCCTCCTCGACCTCGGTGGCCCACGCCTGCAGGCCGCGCGACGGGTCGGGTCCGGTCACCGCCGCGGCGAGGGCGGGGGAGTCGGCCAGGGACTCGGCGACGGCGAGCGCGCGGTCGGCCGCGTCGTCGCGGTGTCGGCGCGGGCGTCGACCAGCGCGAGCGTCACCGCGGTCGCCACCAGCACGAGGACCAGCACCACCTGCAGGGTGAGCACCTGCCCCGCGACGGACCACTCGCGTCGCTCACCGGGTCGTACCACGGGGACGATCATGCCGCACGTGCAGGTCGTGACCGCGAACACAACGACCACAACGGTGACCCGGCTCACAGCGCGGCCCACAGTGTGACGGTCGTCCCCCGGCGCAGCGGGACCCGAGCACGAGGAGCAGTTGATGAGCAGCAGCACGACGGCGGGCCAGGCGCCCGTGCGCCGCAAGGCGCGCACCCACTTCCTCTACATCGCCGTGATCGTCGCGGTGGCCCTGGGCATCGCGGTGGGCATCCTCGCCCCGAGCTTCGCCGTCGAGCTGGAGCCGATCGGCAAGGCGTTCGTGGCGCTCATCAAGATGATGATCCAGCCGGTCATCTTCTGCACGATCGTGCTCGGCGTCGGCTCCATCCGCAGCGCCGCGCAGGTGGGCAAGGTCGGCGGCCTCGCGCTCGCCTACTTCATCACCATGTCGACGTTCGCGCTCGGCATCGGCCTGGTCGTCGGCAACCTGGTGCACCCGGGTGAGGGGCTGCGGGTCAACGACTCCGTCGCCGCGTCGGGCGCGGAGTACGCCGAGAAGGCCGGCCACGCCACCACCGCGGACTTCCTGCTGAGCATCATCCCGACCTCGCTGGTCTCGTCCCTGACCTCCGGCTCGGTGCTGCAGACCCTCTTCGTCGCCCTCCTCGTGGGCTTCGCGCTGCAGGCCATGGGCCGCGCCGGCGAGCCGATCCTGACCGGTGTCGGCCACGTCCAGCGCCTCGTCTTCCGCGTGCTGGCGATGATCATGTGGGCCGCCCCGATCGGCGCCTTCGCCGCGATCGCCGCCGTCGTCGGTGCGACCGGGGCCGGTGCCCTCAAGAGCCTGGCGGTGCTCATGCTGGGCTTCTACGCCACCTGCGCCATCTTCGTCTTCGTGGTGCTCGGCGCCCTGCTCAAGGTCAGCACCGGCATCAACATCTTCACGCTGCTGAAGTACCTGGGCCGCGAGTTCCTGCTCATCGTGTCGACCTCGTCGTCCGAGTCGGCCCTGCCCCGCCTCATCGCCAAGATGGAGCACGCCGGCGTCGACAAGCCGACCGTGGGCGTCGTCGTGCCGACCGGCTACTCGTTCAACCTCGACGGCACCGCGATCTACCTCACCATGGCGTCGCTCTTCATCGCCTCCGCGCTCGGCGACCCGCTGAGCATCGGCGAGCAGGTCTCCCTCCTGCTGTTCATGATGATCGCGTCCAAGGGTGCCGCGGGCGTCACCGGAGCCGGCCTCGCCACCCTCGCCGGCGGCCTCAGCTCGCACCGCCCGGAGATGGTGGACGGCGTCGGCCTCATCGTCGGCATCGACCGCTTCATGTCCGAGGCCCGCGCCGTCACCAACTTCGCCGGCAACGCCGTCGCCACCGTCCTCATCGGCCACTGGACCGGCGGGTTCGACCGCGAGAAGTTCGACGCCGCCGTCTCGGGTCGCCTCCCCTTCGACGAGGAGACGATGCTCGACGAGCACGGCCACGACCACGGCCACGGTGCCGTCGACCACGCCGAGGCCGTCGCCGCGAACGCCAAGGCCGACCACCAGGTCGCCCTGTCCAAGGACGCCGTCACCGACGACCGGCTCGCCGCGCGCTGACGACCCGCTCGACCCGCACCGGCCCGCCCACCCCGCGCGTCGCCGTACCGGCCCGGACCGCCCACCCCGCGGTCCGGGCCTCGCGTGTCCCGGGGGCCGCACGGTCGCCGGTCGTTACGGTGGCGCGGTGACGCCCCCGAACCCCTCCCGCCGGGCGGTCGCCCGTCGGGCCCTGCGGCTGCTGGGGCGGGTCGCGCGGGCGACGGCGGCGTCGTGCCTGCAGTTCCGGGTGACGGGGCTGGCGGCCGAGGCCGCGTTCTTCGCGCTGCTGTCGGTGCCGCCCCTGGTGTTCGCGCTGACGGGCTCGATCGGCTACGTCTCCGAGCACCTCTCGGCCGGCGAGGTCGGCCAGGTGCGGGACTTCGTGGTCGAGCTGGCGTCCCGGGCACTGACCGACACCGCGGTCGACCGTGTCGTCGTGCCGACCATCGACGACGTGCTCGAGGGCGGTCGCTTCGACGTCGTGTCCGTCGGCTTCGTGCTCGCCCTGTGGTCGGGCTCCCGGGCCCTGCACGTCTTCGTCGACACCATCACGATCATGCACGGGCTCGGCGGGCGGCGCGGGATCATCGCCACGCGGGCGCTGTCGTTCGGCCTCTACCTGCTGGGCCTGGTCATCGGGGCGGTGATGATCCCGCTCGTCGTGGCGGGCCCCACGTTCCTGACGTCCGTGACGCCGTCGCGGCTCGAGGTGCTGCTGGGCTTCTACTGGCCGACCGTGCTCGTGCTGGGGACCTGCTTCCTCGCGACGCTCCACCACGTCGCCGTGCCCGTGCGCACCCGGTGGCGGATGAACCTGCCGGGGGCGGTCCTGACGCTGGCCCTCTGGATCCTGGGCTCGGGCGTGCTGCGCTGGGGGCTGGCGGCGACCGCCGCGGAGTCGCGCTCGATCTTCGGGCCGCTGGCCGCGCCCATCTACGTGCTGCTGTGGCTCTACCTGCTGGCCATCGCGGTGCTCGTCGGCGCCGCCCTGAACGCCGCGCTCGACCGCCTCGTGCCGCAGAGCACGACGGCGGCCGCCCGCCGCGAGCTCGCCCTGCTGCTGCGGCCGCGACGGCAGCCCGGAGCACCCGTGGGAGACTGACGCCCGTGGCCAACGTGAACATGCCGAAGCCCGTGGTCTGGCTCGGTGCCGTGCTCTGCGTCGCCGGCGGGTACCTCCTCGGCGTCGTGGTGACGGCCGAGGACCCCGAGGTCGGCACGGCCGAGGTCGTCTCCTTCGCCCCGTCGTCCAGCGAGCTCTGCCTGCGGGGCGAGGCGCTGGTGGACACCGAGGCCGCCGACGACGTCGAGGGCGACGGCGAGGACGCCGAGCTGTGCGGGCAGTGGATGCGCCCGCCGGACGCGGGCGACCCCGCCGAGGGCACGACCTTCCGCTTCTGGGTGCAGGTGACCGACGACCCGCCCTCGGGCGAGCGTGGCTCGGCCAACGTGCTCATCTACGGCGACGTGGTCGATTAGGTTGACCCGGTGAGCGACCCTCAGCAGCCCGAGGGCACCTCCCGCGGCCGCGTCGCCCTCCCGGACCGGCAGCGCTCCCCCTGGTTCGAGCTGTCCAAGCGCCTGGGCGCGGCGGCGGCGATCCTGCTGGGCACGGTGCTCCTCGTCTACCTGGACCGCGAGGGGTACGTCGACAACAACGACCCCACGAAGCGCGTCGGCCTGCTCGACGCGTTCTACTACACGACCGTCACGCTCAGCACGACCGGCTACGGCGACATCGCGCCGGTCAGCGCGGGCGCCCGGCTCGTGAACGCGATCATCATCACCCCCGCGCGCGTCGGGTTCCTGGTGCTCCTCATCGGCACCACCCTGGAGGTGCTGGCGTCCCAGGGACGCGAGATGTTCCGGGTCAACCGTTGGAGGAAGCGCATGGCTCAGCACGTGGTGGTCGTCGGCTACGGCACGAAGGGGCGCCGGGCGGTCGACACGCTGGTGCGCAACGGCTGGTCGCGCGAGCAGGTGGTGGTCGTCGACCCGCGCCAGGTCGCGATGGACGACGCGCACGCCGACGGGCTGGCGATCGTCGTCGGCGACGCCACCCGGCGCGAGGTCCTGCGCCGCGCGCGGGTCGCCGAGGCCTCCCAGGTCGTCATCACCACCGACCGTGACGACACGAACGTGCTCGCGACCCTGACCGTGCGCCAGCTCAACCCCGAGGCGTTCATCGTCACCGCGGTCCGCGAGCAGGAGAACGTGCCGCTGATGAAGCAGAGCGGCGCCGACTCCGTCATCACCTCGTCCGACGCCGTGGGCCGCCTCCTCGGCCTCTCCTCGCTCTCGCCCGCCCTGGGCACCGTGATGGAGGACCTGCTGACGTACGGCGACGGGCTCGAGGTCGCCGAGCGCGAGCTGCTCGTCACCGAGGTCGGCAAGCAGCCGCAGTCGCTGCCCGACCAGGTCATCGCGGTCGTCCGCGACGAGCGCGTCTACCGCTACTTCGACCCGGTCGTGACGCAGCTGGCGCGGGGCGACCACCTCATCGTGGTCCGGCCCGCGCAGGAGCTGCCGTGGGCCCCCCGTCCCGGCACCCACGGCGAAGCCGCCTCGACGGACGCGTGACGGGGGACTCGTGAGGGGGGACTCGTGATGGGGCAGCCCGCCGTCGCCGGGCGGCGCCCGGCACCCACCTGGCCGTTGTCGTGGCCGTGGGCGCTCGCCTGGGCGACGGTCGTCGCGGGCCTCACCCTGCTGGGGAGGCTCACGGCCGTCGAGCCCGGGGCGCCGTCCCTGGTCGTGCCGTCGACGGGCTTCGCGGTGCTGTGGATGCTGTCGCGGGACGCGGGGTGGCGCAGCCCCGACTGGGGCCTGCTGCTGGTGTGCCTCGCCGCGGTGTCGATCGTGACCGGTCTTCCCCCGGCGCCGGCCGCGGCCCTCGTGGCGGGCGCGATGGTGCAGGTGGTGCTCAGCGTGGTGCTGCTGCGGCGCTGGAGCCCCCGCACCTGGGGCGTCGCCGGCGGTGACGAGCCCGTCGGCAGCGTCGCCGCCATGGCCCGGGTGGTCGGCGCCGTGGTGGTCGGGGGAGTGGTGGGCGGTGCCGTCGCCGCCCTCGGCCTCGCGATCGAGGGGGACGCGCCCGACCTGGTCGGTCTCGGCCTGCTCCTCGGCCGCGGCCTGGCCGGCGGCATCTTCGTGGTGCCCCCGCTGCTCGTCATCGGCCGTGCCGTCGCCGTGCGTCGCCCGCGCGCGTCCGACGAGGGCGGACGTCTCGAGCTGGTGGCGCTACTGGTGGTCACCGCCCTGCTCTACCTGGCTGCCTTCCTGCCCGAGGGCCTGCCCCTCGCGTTCCCGCTGCTCGTCGTCACGGCCTGGGCGGCCCTCCGCTTCCCCACGGCCGTGGCGGCCGCGCACGGCGTCGGTGCGGGCATCACGGTCGTGCTCGTGACGCTCGCCGACCACGGTCCGTTCGCCGGTGCCCTGGACCCGCGCGTGGGTGCGGTGCTCGCCCAGCTCTTCGTGTGCGTGGTCATCGTGTCCGGGTTGGTCCTGGGGGTCGGGCGCGACGAGCGTCGCGCGCTGCTGCTCGACGTACGTCGTGCCGAGGCGGCCGCGCTGGAGCAGACCGACCTGCTGCGCACCATCATCGACACGATGCACGAGGGCGTGCTGGTGGTGGAGGGCGACGGGGCGGTCGTGCTGCGCAACCCCGCCGCCGGCAGCCTGGAGCCCCGGGACGAGTCGTCCTCGGTCCGCGACGCCGCGGGCCGGGTGCTCTCCGTCGACCAGATGCCCTACCGGCGGGCGCTCGACGGCGAGGACGTGCGGGGCAGCTACGTGCTGCGTCTGCCGGCCGACGACGCCGACGTCTTCATCGAGGTCGCGGCCACCCCGCTCCCGCGCTCCGCCGCGCTGCCGCCCCGGGCGGTGATGGTGGTCCGTGACGTCACGCAGCAGGAGCTGCAGCGTCGCGAGCTGACCGCGTTCGCGGGCGTCGTGGCGCACGACCTGAAGAACCCGCTGGCCGTGGTCGACGGCTGGATCGAGGTGCTGGCCGACGAGCTGGAGGAGGGGGGCGTGCCGCCGCGCCGGACGGTCGAGCAGACGGTCGACAAGGTCCGCACGGCGTCGGGCCGGATGCAGAGCCTCATCCGCCACCTCCTGCAGCACGCCACGAGCCGCGACGCCGCCCTGGACCTGGAGGACGTCGACGTCGCGGTGCTCGCCGACGAGGTGGTCGCGGGTCGCGACGCCGCCGACCGCGTCGAGGTGGGCCCGGCGCCGCGCGTGCACGGCGACGCCGCGATGCTGCGCCAGCTGCTGGAGAACCTCGTCGGCAACGCGCTGAAGTACGTCGTGCCCGGCGAGGTCGCCCACGTGCGGGTCGACGGCGAGGCGGCCGGCGACGGCATGGTCGCGGTGCGCGTCACGGACAACGGCGTGGGCATCCCCGACGAGGCCAAGGACCTGGTGTTCCAGCAGTTCTACCGGGCCCACGCCGGGTCGGTGTACTCCGGCACCGGGCTCGGCCTGGCCATCTGCCGCCGCATCGTAGACCGCCACGGCGGCACGATCACGGTGAGCGACAACCCCGCGGGCCGGGGTACCCGCATCGAGGTGCTGCTCCCCGCTGCCGAGACCCCCGGTCCGGGCGCGACCACTCCCTGACGCGGGCTCAGCCCAGCTCGGCGAGCACGTCGTCGGGCAGCGGGAACCGCGCGCTGGTGGCGTCGGGGTCGATCGACCCGACGGCCGACACCTCGACGTACGCCGGCGCGGGGCACTCCGGGACGGTGCCCGTGCGGGTGTCACCGGGCAGGAGGAGGTCGAGCGTGCCCTCGGCCGAGGCGCCGGCAGCCAACGGGTCCCCGATCAGCAGCGTCGACCCCGCGGCGTACTCCCCGAGGGCCGGTTCGTCGCCGCACACGATGCCGAAGCTCGGTACGGCGGTCTCCCGGTCGGTGGGGTTCTCGACGAGCACCGACGCCGTCACCCAGGGGCCGCCGCTGTCGCCGCCGACCGCGAGCGAGGAGACGGTGACCAGGACCCCGTCGACGAGCTCGAGCGCGTCCCCGACGGCGACCTCGGTGGAGCTGCGGGTGGGCACGCCGTCGGGTCCGGCCGCCGGCGCCGTGTCGTCACCGGTGTCGGAGCTGCAGGCGGTGAGCGACGAGATCCCGGCGAGCACGCCGGCCACGAGGACGATGCGCTTCATGGGTGGGGAACCTACCGCCGGACGACGGCGTCGCCGGGGGCGCCTCCGCCAGGGGCGAGCGCCGGAGGCAAAGTCTCGGGCGTTCGGGCCCGGGGCGGTGGTCGCGCACCGTAGCGTCCCGCGGCATGGGGGAGGAACGACGATGAGCAGGCGACACCCACGTGACGGGGTCCCGCCGGTGGTCGCGCTCGGAGGGCTCGCCGTGCTGGCGGTCGTCGCGGTCGTGCTGCTGGCGCTGGCCGTCACGCGCTACTGACGCCGGCCGACCGAGACGGCCCGAGCGACGAGGAACCCCCGCCGCCCTGCGTGAGGGTGACCGGGGTTCCTCTGTGCGCCGACCTCTGCGGGGTGGGCTACGTCCACCACCGTAGCCGTCCGGCGGTCGCCAGCGGGGACGTCAGCGGGGGACGTCGCCGGGTGCCGGGTCACGCGTCGGTGTCCGGGACGCTCTGGTCGTCCTCGCCGACCTGGTCCATGTGGGCGTCGAAGGCGCGGCGATCGGTCACGTCGCCCAGCGGCGACCGTGCCCACTCCCCGAACGGCCGCGGCTCCCGCGTGCGGGTCTCGCGCGGGTGGTACGTGACCGCCCGGCCGTCGTCGCTCCAGGTCGCGACCCAGCGCGAGGCGCGCACGGTCAGGACCTCCCAGCCGGCACGGCGGGAGGGCGAGGCGGGGGCGGCACGAGTGGGAGATGATCGAACACACGTTCTATCCTGCCACTCGTGCGTGTCACCTCCGTCGAGCTGGGCCCGATGTACGCGGCCCGGGTGCAGCACGTGTGGGTGGACGTCACGGGCCGGTGGGAGCAGCCGCGCCCCGGCGTCGTGATGATGTGGCGCCAGCGACGGGGCAAGCGCTTCGGGTGGGACGCCTGGGCGGTGTGGATCGAGCCGGGGACCGACCAGCGGCCCGACGCCCGCATGGAGCAGGCGTGGATCGACTCCCGCCTCGTGCGCACCCTCGACCAGTGGCCGATCGAGGAAGGGCCGATCGAGGAAGGGCCGACTCCGCCACGGTGAGGGCGGCCGCCGTGGACGCGCCGGAGGCGGCCCGAGAACGAGGAAGACCCCGTCTCGGCTGCGCCGTGACGGGGTCTGACCTGGTGGAACGTGTGGTGGGCGATACTGGGTTTGAACCAGTGACCTCTTCCGTGTCAAGGAAGCGCGCTACCACTGCGCCAATCGCCCTTCAAGCGACCACGATCCCGGAGGATCGAGGAAGTCGAGGTGGAGACGGGATTTGAACCCGTGTAGACGGATTTGCAGTCCGTTGCCTCGCCTCTCGGCCACTCCACCGTGGAGGCTTCGACCATTGTTCTCTCCGAGCGGACGACGAGGCTCGAACTCGCGACCTCAACCTTGGCAAGGTTGCGCTCTACCAACTGAGCTACGTCCGCTTGCGCTCCGTTCCGTTCCCGGCCCGGCGTGCGTCGAGAACATTAGCGGATGCCCCACCCGGTGCAAAATCGGGTCCACGGCGGCGTGGCGAGCAGGCGAACGGGCCCGTCGTGGCGCGGTTCTCGGCCGTTCC
Source organism: Nocardioides sp. ChNu-99 (assembly GCF_029493445.1). NCBI lineage: Bacteria > Bacillati > Actinomycetota > Actinomycetes > Propionibacteriales > Nocardioidaceae > Nocardioides > Nocardioides sp. ChNu-99. Next base: position 25,914 of record NZ_JAHWBL010000007.1, read on the forward strand.
GGACCCGTCCAGTGCCGGGTCCGTCGAGGGCAGTTGCCCGAGCGCCGCCCGGGCCATGCCCCGAGCTGCGTCGACGCTGCGGCGCCGGCCCGGCGCTGCGTCGGGGGCTCACGTCGTGCCGAGGAACCAGGTGACCGGGGCGTCCAGCACGTCGGGGAAGGTTCGCTCAGCGTGCTCCAGGTGCGCTGCGAGGTGGTCCCGCATGGCGGCGGCGGACCGGGCCGGGTCGCGCGCCGCGATGGACGCGTAGATGGCGCGGTGGGCGTCGTCGACCGCCGACCGGTGGGTATCGGGGAGGTCGACACCGGTGGCCGAACCGTGCAGGGTCTCGAGCAGCGCGTCGACCAGGCAGCCGAGCGCGGCGTTGCCGGAGCCGTGGGCGATGGCCCCGTGGAACTGCCTGTCCTGCTGACGGACCGCGCCCTCGTCGCCGGGCTGCTCCTCCCGGGTCTCGACGCTGCGCCCGAGCTCGACGATCTGCTCGTCGCTCATCCGCTGGGCGGCGAGCTGCGCCATCACGGGCTCGAGGGTGCCCCGGGCCTCGACGACGGTGCGGAACGAGGCGTGCTCGAACTGCAGCAGGAGGGTGAGGCTGTGGGCGAGGTTGCTGGCGCGGGGCTGCTGGACCACCGGTCCTCCACCGGGCCCCGGGCGAAGGCTGATGACGCCTTGGAGCTCCAGGAACCGCAGGGACTCGCGCAGGGTGCCCCGTCCGACCGAGTACTCCTCGAGCATCACCCGCTCGGGGGGCAGGCGGTCGCCGGCCCTGTTGCCCCGCTGGTGGATGTCGCCGACGATGCGCTGGGCGAGCAGCAATGCGGTCTTCTGCGGCCGCAACGACGGTTGGCTCATGAGACCTCCTGGTCGGCCGGGAACGGCGGTCCAGCCGCCACGAGACGGATGATAGGCATGGATCCTTCGGGGGTGAGGGGCTCGCGACAGCCGCCCGGCCCCCCGGGGCATCGACCCGCCCCGACCTACGATGGCCGCCATGCAGACGTGGGTGGACGGCCGGCTCCTGAGCGATCCCGACGAGCCGGTGGTGCGGGCGACCGACCACGGGCTGACGGTGGGGGACGGGGTGTTCGAGTCCGTCAAGGTCGTCGACGGCCGCCCGTTCGCGCTGACCCGCCACCTCGAGCGCCTGGAGCGATCGGCGGCCGGGATCGGCCTCGGGGGCGTCGACGTCGCTGCCGTCAAGGAGGGCGTCGGTGCCGTGCTCGCGGCCGCGCACCTGCCGCTGGGCCGGCTGCGCATCACCGTCACCGGGGGGCCGGCGCCGTTGGGGTCCGGGCGGGGTGACGCGGCGCCCACGGTCCTCGTGTCGGCGGTCCCCATGGACCCGTTGCCCGCCGCCACGAAGGTCGTCACCGTGCCGTGGCGGCGCAACGAGCACAGCGCGGTCGCCGGGCTCAAGACGACGTCGTACGCCGAGAACGTCGTCGCCCTCGCGCACGCGGCCGAGCGGGGCGCCTCGGAGGCGGTGCTCGCGAACACCGCGGGAGACCTCTGCGAGGGCACCGGCTCGAACGTGTTCTACGTCGTCGACGGCGAGCTGCGCACCCCGACGCTCGCGAGCGGCTGCCTCGCCGGCGTGACCCGCGCGCTCGTCATCGAGTGGCTGGGGGCCCGCGAGGTCGACGAGCCGATCACGGTCGCCGAGCAGGCGGACGAGGCGTTCCTCGTCAGCACGACCCGGGACGTGCAGGCCGTCGCGCGGTGGGGCGACCGGGAGCTGCCGGCCCCCGGTCCCGTGACCGCCCGGGCGCAGGAGGTCTGGGCCGAGCGGGAGGCGCAGGACGTCGACCCGTGAGGTCGCGGGACCCCGCATTGTGAGTTGCCGGGCGTCGTGCGCTAACGTGTGCGACCGCACCACGCGGGCGATTGGCGCAGTGGTAGCGCGCTTCGTTCACACCGAAGAGGTCACTGGTTCGAACCCAGTATCGCCCACCGACGGAACGCCCCCGGCTCTCGAGCCGGGGGCGTTCCTGCGTCGTGGGGCGGTCGCGGGGTGTGGCGCCGGGCGGCCGGGTGTGGCGCGGTCAGCTCGCGGAGCCGGCCCACGGCACGGTGGCCTGCAGCACGGCCTCGGTGAGTGCGTTCGTCCGGTGCTGCGTCACCTGCTGGTACTCCGGGTCGGCGACCATCCGGCTGAAGGCCTGCCGGTCGGGGTAGCGCACGAGCAGCACGGCGTCCCAGTCCTGGCCCGTCTCGGCGACGAGGGTGGTGGACCCGTCGCCGGCGTAGAGCACCTGCGCTCCGTACCGCGGCAGGAACGTCTCCTCGAGCGCCGCCGCGTACCGCGCGTACTCCTCGCGCCCGCCGTCCGCGAAGCGCAGCAGGTTGAGCATGACCACGGGTCCGCCCGGGTCCTCGGTCAGGTAGCGCTTGATGTCCTTGCCGGTGGGGTTGATCGCCATGGCGCCGATCGTGGCAGGTCACCGACGCCGTGTCGCGCCTCGCGGAACAGCGGCGCGCCGTGCGGGGTTGCAGCGGCCATGACCACCACCATCGGATTCATCGGCGCCGGCAACATCGGCGGCACGCTCGCCCGGCTCGCCGTCGCGGCGGGGTACGACGTCGTGCTGAGCAACAGCCGCGGCCCCGAGACCCTCGTCGACCTCGTCACCGAGCTCGGCGGCAGCGCGCGCCCGGCCACGCCCGAGCAGGCCGCGGCCGAGGGCGACGTCGTCGTCGTGACCATCCCGCTGAAGGCCTACCGCGACGTGCCGGTCGAGCCGCTGCGCGGCAAGGTCGTCATCGACACGAACAACTACTACCCCGAGCGCGACGGGCACGTCGCCGAGCTGGACGACGAGTCGACCACCACCAGCGAGCTGCTGCAGGCGCACCTGCCGGAGTCGCACGTGGTCAAGGCGTTCAACAACATCTTCTTCGAGCACCTCTTCAGCCGGGCGCGCGAGAGCGGCGACCCCGAGCGCAGCGTCCTGCCGATCGCCGGCGACGACCCGGGCGCGAAGGCGACGGTGCGCGACGTCATGGACCGCCTGGGGTACGACGCCCTCGACGTCGGCCCGCTGGCGGAGGGCTGGCGCTACCAGCGCGACACGGCGGCGTACGCGGGCCTCTTCGTCGTCGACGACGACTGGGCCCACCCGCGCCAGGCCACCCGCCCGCTCCTCGAGGAGAAGCTGGCGACCGCGCAGCGCTACCGCGACATGGCCTGACCCGCCCGACCGAGAGGGCGACACAGAGGTAGGTGCCCGCCAGGTGCACGACGCCGAACCCGGCGAGCACCAGGACGAGCAGGGCCACGAGGAGCACCAACCCGAGCTCGCCGTCGCTGACCGTCGACGACCGCACCCACGCGTGCTGCGGGACGTCGGCCTCCGCCGCCCAGGAGCGCGCGTGCTCCATCCCGCAGAAGCTGACGGCGTAGGAGTGCCGCCAGTCGGTGTCGATCTCGCTGGAGGCCGTGGTGGGGTCGGAGGACGGCTCGTCGAGCCCACGGGCCAGGACGAGGCGCACGGTCGTGCCGTCGGTCAGGTCCACGGCGCTCCAGCACACGGCGCACCGGTTGGCGGGGGGACTGCTGCGGCGGGTCGTCTGCTTCACCCGCGCAGGGTAGGCCGTCGGCGGCCCGCCGCGGGGCGAAACCGGGGCGAGCGCGGACGGCGGCGACCGATAGCATCGCGCCGGGCGCCCCCGTGCGCCCGCCGAGCGCCCGCCACCGACCGCACGCCCAGGAGATACCTCGTGTCCGACATCTCGATCGCCCGCACCCACGCCGACGTGCGCGAGGAGCGGACGGTCACGGCCGGCACGAGGGCCTGGGAGCTCTTCGCCGAGCAGCCGGACGTCATCGCCGCACGCATCGGCGGCGAGCTCCGCGACCTGTCCCACGAGCTCGCCGACGGCGACGAGGTGGAGGCCGTCGAGATCACCAGCCCCGACGGCCTCGACATCCTGCGCCACTCGACCGCGCACGTGCTCGCCCAGGCCGTCCAGGCGCTCTTCCCGGAGGCGAAGCTCGGCATCGGCCCGCCGATCACCGACGGCTTCTACTACGACTTCGACGTCGAGACCCCGTTCACGCCCGCGGACCTCGACAAGATCGAGACCCGGATGCGGAAGATCATCAAGGAGAACCAGCGGTTCTCCCGCCGGGTCACCACCGACGCCGACGCGCTCACCGAGCTGCAGCACGAGCCCTACAAGCTCGAGCTGATCGCGCTCAAGGGCGGCGGCGCGGCGGAGGACGCCGCCGAGGGCGCGAGCGTCGAGGTCGGCGCGGGCGAGCTCACCATCTACGACAACACCGGGCGCAGCGGCGACGTGGTCTGGAAGGACCTGTGCCGCGGCCCGCACCTGCCCACGACGAAGCGCATCCCGGCGTTCAAGCTGATGCGCAGCGCGGCGGCGTACTGGCGCGGCGACGAGAAGAACAAGCAGCTGCAGCGCATCTACGGCACCGCCTGGGCGACCAAGGAGGACCTCGAGGCCCACCTGCACCGCCTCGAGGAGGCCGAGCGCCGCGACCACCGCAAGCTCGGCCGCGAGCTCGACCTGTTCAGCTTCCCCGACGAGCTGGGCTCCGGGCTGCCGGTCTTCCACCCCAAGGGCGGCGTCATCAAGCGGGAGATGGAGGACTACGTCCGCCGTCGCCACATCGAGGAGGGCTTCTCCTACGTCGGCACCCCGCACATCAGCAAGGACGGCCTGTTCCACACCTCGGGGCACCTGCCGTACTACGCCGACACCATGTTCCCGCCCATGGAGTTCGAGGGCTCGAACTACCAGCTCAAGGCGATGAACTGCCCGATGCACAACCTGATCTACGCCTCCCGCGGCCGCTCCTACCGCGAGCTGCCGCTGCGGCTCTTCGAGTTCGGGTCGGTCTACCGCTACGAGAAGTCCGGCGTCATCCACGGCCTCACCCGCGTGCGCGGCTTCGCCCAGGACGACTCGCACTCGTACTGCACCCCCGAGCAGGCGCCGGCCGAGGTGGAGCACCTGCTCGACTTCATGCTGAGCGTGCTGCGCGACTTCGGTCTCGACGACTTCTACCTGGAGCTCTCGACCCGCGACGACTCCAAGCCGGGCAAGTTCGTGGGCACCGAGGAGCAGTGGGCGACCGCGACGAAGGTGCTCGAGGACGTCGCGCGGGGCTCCGGTCTCGAGCTGGTGCCCGACCCGGGCGGCGCCGCGTTCTACGGCCCGAAGATCTCCGTCCAGGCCAAGGACGCCATCGGCCGCACGTGGCAGATGGGCACCGTGCAGTACGACTTCAACCAGCCCCAGGGCTTCGGTCTGGAGTACGCCGCCGCGGACGGGTCGCGCCAGCAGCCCGTGATGATCCACTCGGCGAAGTTCGGCTCGATCGAGCGGTTCCTCGGCGTGCTGGTGGAGCACTACGCCGGCGTCTTCCCGCCGTGGCTCGCGCCCGTGCAGGTGCAGGCCATCCCGGTCGCCGAGCGGCACGTGGACTACCTGTACGACGTGGCGAAGCGCCTGCGGGCCGCGGGCATCCGGGTCGAGGTCGACGACTCCGACGACCGGATGCAGAAGAAGATCCGCAACGCCCAGCTGCAGAAGGTGCCCTTCATGGTCATCGTGGGCGACCAGGACGTGGAGGCGGGCGCGGTGTCCTTCCGCTACCGCAACGGCGACCAGGACAACGGCGTGCCGATCGAGGACGCGGTCGCCCGGGTCGTCGACGCCGTCGCCGCCCGCACCCAGGTCTGAGCGGCGTGCGGGCCGGCGTGGGGGGCCGCGGGGGAGTGCGCGGCCTGCTGGCCGCCGCTCTCCTCGTCGTCCCCCTCGCCGCCTGCGGCGGGGGAGGCGGGGACGGCGCGACGGAGCCGAGCACCCCGGCTCCTGCGCCGCCCAGCGCCCCCGAGGCCGCGGCCACCGAGCTGACCCAGGCCCCCGCCCCGGGTACGGCGGGCCCCGAGGCCGGCGACCTGGCCGGCCTGGCCGAGGAGCTCGCCGGCGAGCAGGACGGGCCGCAGGACGGGCCCCAGGACGGGCCGGTACGCGGCCCGGACGGTGCCGTGCTCGGCGGCGACATCAGCTGGCCCCAGTGCCCCCGGGGCCTCGGCATCCCGCAGAAGCGCACGCTCGGCATGCCCCTGCCCCTGCCGGAGGCGGAGTACGTCGTCATCGGCCTCACCAACGGCCCCGGCTTCCACCCCAACCCGTGCCTCGCCGCGCAGGTCGACTGGGTGGCCGAGCGTCACCTGCTCGCGTCGGCGTACGCGGTGGCGAGCTTCCCCGACGCGGCGACCGTGGCCCGCCACGGCACGACGGGCCCCTTCGACGGCTCGACACCCGACGGCGCCCTGCGCAACACCGGCTACCAGCAGGCCCGGTTCAACGTGGCCTCGATGCGCTCCGCGGGGCTCGTCTCGCCCGTGGTGTGGATCGACGTCGAGCCGGTGCCCGACTTCGCGTGGAGCGACGACCCGGACGCGAACGCGGCCGTGGTCGAGGGCGTGGCCCGGGGCTACACCGACGCGGGACTGGCCATCGGCGTCTACTCCACGCCGTACCTGTGGGAGCAGGTCGTGGGCGACCTGGCGCTCGGCGTGCCCGAGTGGCGGGCGGCCGGGCACACCTCCCGCGCGGAGGCGCTGGCGCGCTGCGGCGAGGAGTGGGTGGTGCAGGGCGGACCGGCGGTGCTGGGCCAGTGGGTGGCCGACGAGCGCGACCAGGACGTGACCTGCCCCGGCGTGGCCGACGAGCTGGACCGATGGTTCCACCAGTACTGAGCGACCCGCGCCGGACGGGCGCGCGAGAGGCGGAGGAGCGACCGTGAGCGACCCCGACGGGCTGATGCGGCTCTACACCCCCTACCGGATGGCCTACATCCGGGGCGGTGACGGGGAGGAGCAGCCGCGCACCGAACCGCGCGGCTGCCCCTTCTGCCGGATGGTGGCGGGCACGTCGACGGAGCCCGACCTGGTCGTCGCCGAGGGGCCGACCACCTTCGCGGTGCTCAACCTCTACCCCTACAACCCGGGCCACCTCATGGTGCTGCCGCGCCGGCACGTCGCGGACTACACCGACCTCGACGACGACGAGACCGCCGAGGTCGCGGCGATGACCAAGGCGGCCATCACCGCGATCCGGGCGATCGCCACTCCGGACGCGTTCAACGTGGGCCTCAACCTCGGCTCGGCCGCGGGCGGCTCGCTCGCCGCCCACCTGCACCAGCACGTCGTGCCGCGCTGGTCGGGCGACGCCAACTTCATGACGGTGCTCGGCGCGACCAAGACGCTGCCGCAGCTGCTCACGGACACCCGCGACCTCCTGCGCGAGGCGTGGCCGGCGTGAGCGCGCCCGACGCCGACGACGTCCGCCTCGCCGGGGACGTCGTGCGCGCCGCGGGCCGGCTCGCGGCGGCGATGCGGGCCGAGGGGGTCGAGGGTCTCGCCGTCGCCGAGAAGACGTCGGTCTCCGACGTGGTGACGGCCGCCGACCACGCCGCCGAGGACCTGGTGGCGGGCCGGTTGCGCACCGAGCGCCCCGGCGACGGGCTGCTGGGGGAGGAGGGCGTCGACGAGGCGGGCACCACCGGGCGCCGCTGGGTGATCGACCCCGTCGACGGCACCTACAACTTCCTCTCGGGGCTGACGTGGTGGTGCTCGGCCCTGGCGCTGCTCGACGGGGACGAGCTCGTGCTCGGCGCCGTCTACCACCCGCACGAGGACGCGCTGTTCGTCGGCGGCCCCGGGCTCCCGACCACCCGGGACGGGCAGCGCCTGCCGCGACTGACCGACGTACCGCTCGCGCGCACGAGCGCCGCCACCTACTTCCACCCGTCGGCGCTCGCGGGCGAGGCGGGCCGTGCGTTCGGGCGGGCGACGGGTGCCGTCGCGGCGGTGCGCATGCTCGGCTCGGGGAGCATGGACGCCACCGCCGTCGCGCAGGGCCGTCTCGGGCTGGTGTTCCAGCACTCGGTGCCCACGTGGGACGAGCTGCCCGGCGCCGCGCTCGTGCGCGGGGTGGGCGGCACGACCCGGCACGAGGTGGTCGACGGGCTGGACTGGTACGCCGCGGGCGCGCCGACGGCGGTCGCGGAGGCGTGCGCGGCGCTCGCGGGCCGCTAGCCTGCCGTCACCATGCTCGAGCGCTTCCGCGGGTTCTGGACCCGACTCCTCTCGCCCATCGCCCGTCTCCTCATCCGTCGTGGGGTCAGCCCCGACGCCGTCACCCTCGTCGGCACGCTCGGTGTCTGCGTGGGCGCCCTCGTGTTCTTCCCGCAGGGCGAGCTGCTGATCGGCGTCCTGTTCATCACCGCCTTCGTGTTCTCCGACCTCATCGACGGGTTCATGGCCCGGGAGACGGGGCGCAGCTCGAAGTTCGGCGCCTTCCTCGACTCCACCCTCGACCGCGTGGGCGACGGCGCCATCTTCGGCGGCCTGGCGCTCTACTTCGCGGGCCCGGGCGACTCGACGCTCTACCTCGTGCTGAGCCTGGTCTGCCTCGTCATGGGCAGCGTGACGTCGTACGCGCGGGCCCGGGCGGAGGGGCTGGGCTTCCAGGCCAAGGTGGGCATCGCCGAGCGGGCGGACCGCCTCGTCGCGATCCTCGTCATGACCGGCCTGTCGGGCCTGTTCGACCTGCGCATCCTCATGGAGGTGACGCTGTGGGCGCTGGCGGCCGCCAGCACGGTGACCGTGGTGCAGCGCATCTGGGTGGTGCGCGAGCAGGCCCTGGCGGAGAGCACCGGGGGCGCGGCGCCGCCGTCCGCGGCCTGAGGACGCCCGCCGCGAACGTGACACCCGAACATGACACTCTGAATGTTACATAGTCCTTGACATCGTCCGGTCGGCGGAGCACGATCGTGTGAACGGGTGGCCAGCCACCCTCGAACGGCCGGGGAACCGGCCGTGCCGCGACGACGCGAGGAGAGTGCCAGCGATGACCGCACAGGTGTCCGAGAAGCCCGACGCCTCCGGTGAGCCGGAGAAGTTCACCCTCGACATGATCGACTGGGACGCTCCCGAGGTGCCCGAGGGGCTGTCCGACGAGGAGTACGCCGAGGTGCTGCACCGTCTCTCGGTCGCCTCGGTCGAGCGCCACTTCGACGCGTTCGTCGACATCGACTGGGACCACCCCGACTTCCAGGTGCGCCACGACGACCCGCGCTGGATCCTGCCGAAGGTGGACCCGCTGGGCTCGAGCGCGTGGTACCAGTCGCAGCCGGTGGAGAAGCAGATCGAGATGGGCCTGTGGCGTCAGGCCAACATCTTCAAGGTCGGCTGGCAGTTCGAGAACATCCTGATCCGCGGGATCATGCAGTACGTCTTCAGCCTGGAGAACGGCTCGCCGGAGTACCGCTACCTCATGCACGAGGCGACGGAGGAGTGCCACCACACCCAGATGTTCCAGGAGGCGGTGAACCGCGTCGGCATGGACGTCTCGGGCATGCCGCTCTGGATCCGGGTGCTCAGCCCGACCTTCTCGCTGGTCGCGAACCGCCTCCCGGTCATCTTCTTCGTCGGCGTGCTGGCCGGCGAGGAGCCGATCGACCACACGCAGAAGGCGATCCTGCGCAGCCGCGACGAGATCCACCCGATGATGGGCCGGATCATGGAGATCCACGTGGCCGAGGAGGCACGCCACATCTCGTTCGCCCACGAGCTCGTCAAGCGTCGCGCGCCCAAGATGGGCCGCATCAACAAGCTCGCGGTCTCGCTGCTCTACCCGGTCATCATGCGGATCCTCGGCGACGCCATCCTCATGCCGCCCAAGGAGTTCCGCCGCCGGTTCGGCGTGCCCGAGAGCCTCGTCAAGGAGCTCTACTGGGACTCGCCGGAGTCGCAGAAGATGCTCGCCGACACCTTCGCGGACGTGCGCATGCTGGCCGAGCAGTCCGGGCTGATGAACCCGCTGGCGAAGCGGGTCTGGAAGCGCCTCGGCATGTACGGCACGCGCCCGTCGCGCTACCGCAGCGAGCCCCCGGTGAAGTTCGCGGCCTGAGCCGCCCGCAGCACCCCCGGTACGGCGGTACCGGCGACGGCCCCCACGTCGCCGGTGCCGCCGTACCGTTCTCCCCCGGTCGAGCCCGGTCGTCCGCCCCGCCGCGACGCCCCGAACAGACAGCGAGCCCCCATGCCCCACGTCGTCACGCGCTCGTGCTGCGGGGACGCGTCCTGCGTCTTCGCGTGCCCGGTCAACTGCATCCACCCGACGCCCGACGAGCCGGACTTCGGCACCGCCGAGATGCTCTACATCGACCCGGCGTCGTGCGTCGACTGCGGCGCGTGCGTCAGCGCCTGCCCGGTCGGGGCGATCAAGCCCCACACCAAGCTGGCCGAGGGCGAGCTGCCGTTCCTGGAGATCAACGAGCTCTTCCACACCCCGCCGCGACCGCGACCCGTCCAGGCGCCCCTGCGGCCCATCGAGCGGGCCGACCCGGCCCGCGGGCCGCTGCGCGTCGCCGTCGTCGGCTCGGGCCCGGCGGCGATGTACGCCGCCGACGAGGTGCTCAAGCAGGACGGCGCGCAGGTCAGCGTGATCGAGCGGCTCCCCACGCCGTACGGCCTCGCCCGGGCGGGCGTCGCGCCCGACCACCCCGACACCCGCAAGGTGGTCGACCTGTTCCGCACCATCGAGCGCGAGCGGGGCTTCTCCTACCACCTCGGCGTCGAGGTCGGCGTCGACGTGACGCACGAGGACCTGCTGGCCCACCACCACGCGGTGCTCTACGCGACCGGCGCCTCGCTCGACCGCCGCCTCGGCGTGGAGGGCGAGGACCTGCCGGGCAGCGGCACGGCCACGGGCTTCGTCGCCTGGTACAACGGCCACCCCGACCACACCGAGCTCGACGTGCCCCTGGACGCGGAGCGGGTCGTGGTCGTCGGCAACGGCAACGTCGCCCTCGACGTCGCCCGCATCCTGGCCACCGACCCCGAGCGGCTCGCGGGCACCGACATCGCCGACCACGCGCTGGAGGCGCTGCGGGAGAGCAAGGTGCGCGAGGTCGTGCTGGTCGCCCGGCGGGGCGCCGCGCAGGCGGCGTACACGCTGCCCGAGCTCACCGGCCTCGTCATGCGCGACGACATCGACGTGGTCGTCGAGGGCGGGCTGCGCCTCGACAATGAGACGCTGCGCCGGCGGGCGGCCGGCACCCTGGAGCCCATGCTCGAGCAGAAGATCCGCATGCTCGAGCACCTCCCCGAGCCCCGCGGCGAGGGACGGCGCCGCGTCGTCCTCCGCTTCGCCCAGTCCCCGCTGCGCATCCTGGGCGAGGGCGCGGTGGCCGGGCTCGAGGTGGTCGACAACGACCTCGTCGTCGACGCGGAGGGCAACGCCCGCGCCGTGGCGACCGAGCGGGTCTCGACCCTCGCGGCCGGTCTCGTGCTGCGCTCGGTGGGCTACCGCGGACGTCCCGTCCCGGGCCTGCCCTTCGACGAGGTCAGCGCCACCATCCCCAACGACGCGGGGCGGGTGCACGACGGCAGCGGCACCCCCGTGCCGGGCACGTACGTCGCGGGCTGGATCAAGCGGGGCCCCAGCGGCTACATCGGCACGAACAAGACGGACGCGGAGGAGACGGTCGCGCACCTGGTGGCCGACTTCAACGCCGGCCTGCTCGCGGAGCCCAGCGCCCCCACCGCCGGCGCATCGGCAGGCCCCGACGGCGAGCCGGGCGCGCACCGCGAGGCGTTCGCGCAGCTCGTGCGGCGCCGGGCGCCCCGGTCGATCGACGCGGCCGGCTGGGCGGCGGTCGACACGTACGAGCGGGCCTGGGGAGCGCGCGACGGCCGGCCGCGCCGCAAGCTGGTCGACCGGGACACGATGGTCGAGGTGGCGCGGGCCCGACCCGTCGCGCCCACCCCTCGGCACGGCGCCCGCCGCGCCCGCCGACGGTCCTAGGGTGCCGCCCATGACGAACGAACCGACCGCCCCGTCCACCACCGGCTCCGTGCGGGTGAAGCGCGGCATGGCCGACATGCTCAAGGGCGGCGTGATCATGGACGTGGTCACCGCCGAGCAGGCCCGGATCGCCGAGGACGCCGGTGCGGTGGCCGTGATGGCGCTGGAGCGGGTGCCGGCCGACATCCGCGCGCAGGGCGGGGTGTCGCGGATGAGCGATCCCGACATGATCGACTCGATCGTGGCGGCCGTGTCGATCCCGGTGATGGCCAAGGCCCGCATCGGTCACTTCGCCGAGGCGCAGGTGCTGCAGAGCCTGGGCGTCGACTACGTCGACGAGTCCGAGGTGCTGACCCCGGCCGACTACGCCCACCACATCGACAAGTGGTCGTTCACCGTGCCGTTCGTGTGCGGGGCGACGAACCTGGGCGAGGCGCTGCGGCGCATCACCGAGGGCGCGGCGATGATCCGCTCCAAGGGCGAGGCCGGCACGGGGGACGTGTCGAACGCGGTGACCCACATGCGGACGATCCGCGCCGAGATCGCCCGCCTGTCCTCGCTGGCCCCCGACGAGCTGTACGTCGCGGCGAAGGAGCTGTCCGCGCCGTACGAGCTGGTCGCGGAGGTCGCGTCCGCGGGACGGCTGCCGGTCGTGCTGTTCACGGCCGGCGGGATCGCGACCCCGGCCGACGCGGCGATGATGATGCAGCTGGGCGCCGAGGGCGTCTTCGTCGGGTCGGGCATCTTCAAGTCCGGCAACCCCGCGCAGCGCGCCGAGGCGATCGTGCGCGCCACCACGTTCTTCGACGACCCCGACGTGGTCGCGAAGGCCTCGCGCGGGCTCGGTGAGGCCATGGTCGGCATCAACGTGGAGGAGATCCCGCAGCCGCACCGGCTGGCCGAGCGCGGCTGGTGAGGCCCGCCGCCGCGACGGCGGGGCGCCTCAGGGCGGCCCCGGCAGGATGACCGGGTGATCTGGCTCGGCGGCGCGCTCGCCCTCCTCGTGCTCGTCGGCTGGGTGACGTGGCTCGTGCGCCGCCTCGCCGTCGCGCCCGCCTGGGGCGACGTGCTGGGCCCGCGCGGCGCGGCCCGGGTACGACGGGGGACCGTCGCCGTCGCGGTGCTCGGCGTCGTCGCCTTCGCCGTGGCGGAGGTCGTGCAGCGCACGACGGACCCGGCCCCGTGGCGCCCGCTCCTGTGGCTCGGCCTCACGGCGGTCGCGCTGGCCTGGTACCTGACGCTCGGCCTCCTGCTGGTGGCGGTCACGTGCGGCGTGCTGCGCCTCGCCCGCCGTCCGGCGGCCCGGTTGCGGACCGCGCGGTGGGGCGCCGTGCTCGCCGTGCTCGCGGCGACGGGCACCACGGCGTACGGGCACGTCGAGGCCGCCCACGTGCGGACCACGGAGCACGAGGTCGTGGTGGCCGACCTGGGCGACGGGCTCGACGGCCTCCGGGTGGCGTTCATCAGCGACCTGCACGTCGGGCCGGTGCGCGACGACGACTTCGTGCGCGCGGTGGTCGAGCAGGTGGCCGGCACGGACGCCGACCTGGTGGTGCTCGGGGGCGACTACGCCGACGGCCTGCACCGCCACGTCGGTCCCTACCTCGACCCGCTGGGCGACCTCGACGCGCCGTACGGCGTGGTGGCCGTGACCGGCAACCACGAGTTCCTCAACGGCGACGCCGACGAGCTCGTCGCCCGTCTCGAGGGGCTCGGCATCACGGTGCTGGCCAACGAGTCGGTGACCGTCGAGGCCGGGGGAGCGCGCCTCGTCGTGGCCGGGGTGCACGACGCCATCGGGACCGGCGCGTCCGCCCCCGACCCCGGCGCCGCCCTCGCCGGGACGTCGCCCGACGACGCGATCCTCTTCGTCGCCCACGAGCCGTCCCAGGTCGTCACGGACCGCGGCGTCGACGTGCAGCTGTCCGGGCACACCCACGGCGGGCAGCTGTGGCCTTTCGGGTGGTTCGTGCGCCTCGACCAGCCCACCGTCGCCGGGGTGGACGACGTGGACGGGGTCACGCTGGTGACCGGCCGGGGCGCCGGGGCCTGGGGCCCGCCGGTGCGCGTCGGCGCGCCGCCCGAGGTCGTCGTCGTCACGCTGCGGGCGGGCTGAGGCCCGCCGCGATGCGGGACGCCCGCCGCCCGGCACCCGCCGCCCGCTAGGTTCGGCGCCCGTGCCCGCCCCTCCGTCCCCCCCTCCGTCCCCGCCGTCGCCCCCGTCGAGCCGCCCGCGCGTCGGGGTGCTCGCCCTCCAGGGCGACGTCCGCGAGCACGTCGCGGCGCTGCGCCGCCTGGGCGCGGACGCAGTGGCCGTCCGCCGGGCCGAGGAGATCGAGCCGCTCGACGGGCTCGTCCTCCCGGGCGGGGAGTCGACGACCATCGGCCGGCTCGCGGTGCGCTTCGGGGTGATGGACGCGGTGCGGGCGTTCGTGGCCCGGGACCGTCCCGTCCTCGGGACGTGCGCGGGCATGGTGCTGCTGGCCGACCGGGTCCTCGACGGCACGCCGGCGCAGCAGGACGGCTCGGAGGTGGTCGGCGGCCTGGACGTCACCGTGCGCCGCAACGCCTTCGGTCGGCAGGTCGACTCGTTCGAGACCACCGTCGACCTCGCCGGCACCCCGGTGCCGGCCGTCTTCATCCGGGCCCCGTGGGTCGAGTCGGCCGGCCCCGGGGTCGAGGTGCTGGCCCGGGCGGAGGGCTCCCCGACGCACGGCGACGCCGCGGGTAGGATCGTCGCGGTCCGGCAGGGCGCGCTCCTGGCGACGTCCTTCCACCCCGAGATCGGTGACGACCCCGTCGTCCACCGGATGTTCTGGGACTCGGTGGTGGACGAGGCTCGGACCCGTCGTACCGGCTGAGTAGAAGAGGGACGCATGTCTGGCCACTCCAAGTGGGCGACCACGAAGCACAAGAAGGCCGCCATCGACGCCAAGCGCGGCAAGATGTTCGCCAAGCTGATCAAGAACGTCGAGGTCGCGGCCCGCATGGGCGGCGGTGACCCCGGGGGCAACCCGACGCTGTACGACGCCATCCAGAAGGCGAAGAAGAGCTCGGTCCCGAACGACAACATCGACCGCGCCGTCAAGCGCGGCTCGGGCGCGGAGACCGGCGGCGCCGACTACCAGACGATCATGTACGAGGGCTACGGGCCGGCGGGCGTCGCGATGCTCATCGAGTGCCTCACGGACAACAAGAACCGCGCGGCCATGGAGGTCCGCACCGCGATGACCCGCAACGGCGGCTCGCTCGCCGACCCGGGCTCGGTCTCCTTCCTGTTCCACCGCAAGGGCGTCGTCGTGGTGCCCGCGGCGCAGGACGCGCGCACGGTGGACGAGGACGACGTGCTCGAGGCCACCCTCGAGGCCGGCGCCGACGCCGTGGAGGACATCGGCGAGGCGTTCGAGGTCGTCTCCGAGGCCACCGACCTCGTCGCCGTCCGCACCGCGCTGCAGGCGGCGGGCATCGACTACGACTCCGCCGAGGCCGAGTTCCGCCCCGACCTCAAGGTCGAGCTCGACAAGGACGCCGCCGGCAAGATGCTGCGCCTCGTCGACGTGCTCGAGGACCTCGACGACGTGCAGAACATCTACGCGAACTTCGACATCTCCGACGACGTCATGGCGGAGCTCGAGGACGCCTGACGGCGGAGGCACGAGGGCGGCACGAGGGCGGCACGGCGGCACGGCGGCGCGTCGTACCGCCCACGGCCCGCGAGCGGGCTACGGTGGCGCGCTAGAACACACGTTCGACACCACCACCTCGCGTCGGGAGGACCACGGATGCGCGTGCTCGGGATCGACCCCGGCCTGACCCGTTGCGGCATGGGTGTCGTCGAGGGCAGCGTCGGCCGTCCCCTGACCCTCGTCGACGTCAACGTGCTCCGCACCGCGGCCACCGAGGCCGTGCCGGTCCGGCTCGTGACGATCGAGAAGGGTGTCGAGGCCTGGATCGAGGAGCACCGCCCCGACGTCGTGGCGATCGAGCGGGTCTTCGCGCGCTCCGACGTCAGCACGGTGATGGGCACCGCCCAGGCCAGCGGCATCGCCATGGTCGTGGCCGCACGCCGAGGCATCCCGGTCGCGCTGCACACCCCGAGCGAGGTCAAGGCCGCCGTGTCCGGCAGCGGCCGCGCCACCAAGGCCCAGGTGGGGGCCATGATCACCCGGATCCTGCGGCTCTCCGAGATGCCGAAGCCTGCCGACGCCGCCGACGCGCTGGCCCTCGCCGTGACCCACATCTGGCGCGGCGGGGCGCAGGACCGCCTGGAGGCCGCGGTGGCCGGCGCTCGGGCGACGTCACGCGTCGCCGGCACGCCCCGGGGCGCCAGCGGCACGCCCAGCACGTCCGGCACGACCAGCACCACCGCACCGAACCGGTACGCCGCGGCCGTCGCCGCCCACGGGAGGAAGAGATGATCGCGTTCGTCCGAGGCGAGGTCGCCACGGTCGGCCTGACCAGCGCCGTCCTGGAGGTCGGCGGTGTCGGTGTCGAGCTGCTGTGCGCACCCGCGACGCTCGCCACGCTGCGCCGCGGCGAGCGCGCCACGCTCGCGTCGAGCCTCGTCGTGCGGGAGGACTCGCTGACCCTGTTCGGTTTCGTCGACGACGACGAGAAGCAGGTCTTCGAGCTGGTGCAGACCGCGTCGGGGGTCGGGCCCAAGCTGGCCCAGGCCATGCTCGCGGTGCTGCGGCCCGACGACCTGCGCCGCGCGGTCGCCGACGAGGACGTCAAGACGCTCACGCGGGTCCCCGGCATCGGGCAGAAGGGCGCGCAGCGCATCATCCTCGAGCTGAAGGACCGCATCGGCGCCCCCGGCACCGTCGTCGCCCCGGGCCAGCCGGTCGTGGCGCCGGGCGACGCGTGGCGCGCGCCGGTGCACAGCGGTCTCGTCGGGCTGGGGTGGTCGGCGAAGGAGGCCGACCGCGCCGTCGACGCGGTCGCGCCCGAGGCGGGCGACGCGCCCGACGTCGGTGCGCTGCTGCGCGCGGCCCTCCGCACGTTGAGCAAGGCCTGACGTGGGCGACGAGCAGGGGTACGACGACCACCTCAGCGCCGCCGAGGAGGCCCACCTGCGCACCCTGACGGCGGCGGAGGCCGAGGGTGACGAGCGCGCCGTCGAGGCGGCGCTGCGCCCCCGGACCCTCGACGAGGTGGTGGGGCAGGTCCGCGTCCGCGAGCAGCTCGGCCTCGTGCTCGAGGCGGCCCGACGCCGCGGCCGGGCGCCCGACCACGTGCTGCTGTCGGGCCCGCCGGGGCTGGGCAAGACGACCCTCGCCATGATCATCGCCGCCGAGATGTCGGCGCCCCTGCGCCTGACCAGCGGTCCCGCCATCACCCATGCCGGTGACCTCGCCGCCATCTTGTCGGGGATGAACGAGGGCGACGTGCTGTTCGTGGACGAGATCCACCGGATGTCGCGGCCGGCCGAGGAGATGCTCTACATGGCGATGGAGGACTTCCGGGTCGACGTCGTCGTCGGCAAGGGCCCCGGGGCCACCGCCATCCCGCTCGAGATCCCGCCCTTCACGCTGGTCGGCGCGACCACCCGGGCCGGCCTGCTGCCCGGCCCGCTGCGCGACCGGTTCGGGTTCACCGCCCACCTCGAGTTCTACGAGCCCGAGGACCTCGACCGCATCGTGCGCCGCTCGGCCGGGCTGCTCGGCACGACGCTCGAGGACGACGGCTCCGCCGAGATCGCCGGCCGCTCGCGCGGCACCCCCCGGATCGCGAACCGGCTGCTGCGCCGGGTGCGCGACTTCGCCCAGGTCCGCGCCGACGGCGTCGTGACCCGCGAGGTGGCCCGCGCGGCGCTGGACCTGTACGAGGTCGACGCCTCGGGGCTGGACCGGCTCGACCGGGCCGTCCTGGACGCGCTGTGCCGCCGCTTCGGCGGGGGACCGGTGGGGGTCTCCACCCTCGCCGTGGCCGTCGGTGAGGAGCGCGAGACGGTCGAGGAGGTCGCCGAGCCGTTCCTCGTGCGCTCCGGGCTGCTCGCCCGCACGCCGCGCGGCCGCGTCGCCACCACGGCGGCGTGGGCCCACCTCGGGCTGGCCGTGCCCGCGTCGTACGACGGACCCGGCGGCCGCGTGGCCGACGCGCCGCTCTTCGACGACTGAGCGACGCCCCCGACCGCTGCCCGACCGCTGCCCGACCGCTGCCGGACCCGGGCCCCGCGGGCGGGCTAGGATCGCGGAGGTCGTTCGCGCGGCCGGTCCCTGTCGTCGACGCCGAAGAGATGTCGCCTCGTGTACGAGCTGCTGTTCCTCGCCCTGCTGTTCCTGCTCTTCTGGTTCCTCATGATCCGCCCGGCGCAGCGCCGCCAGAAGGCGCAGGTCGAGCTCCAGAACTCGCTGCGGGTCGGTGACGAGGTGATGCTGACCAGCGGCGTCTTCGGCGTCCTGCGCGAGGTGGGCGACAGCGAGCGCGTCCGCGTCGAGCTCGCCCCCGGCACCGTCGTCGAGGTCGTGCGCGCCGCCGTCGCCGTGGTCGTGAAGGACGAGGACGTCGAGGACGCCGCCGCGCTCCCGGCCGACGCGGTCGACCCGACCCCGGAGACCACGGTCGACCTCGACAAGCGGGCCGACGGGGCCTGACCGGTGGCCGGGGGACGCGCCACCACCCACGGCAGGGCTGTCGTCCTCCACGTCCTGCTCGTCGCCACCGCTCTCGGCGTGGTGGCCCTGACCGCCAGCTGGGCTCCCCGCTGGGGGGTCGACGTGCTGGCCGGCACCCGGGTGGTGGTCGTCCCGACCGCCGAGGAGACCTCCGCCGACGCGCTGGACGCCACCGCCGAGGTGCTGGAGGCGCGGGCCCGTGACGCGGGCGCACCTGGCGCGACGGCGCGCCGCCGCAGCGACGGCGCCCTGCTCGTGACCCTGCCCGGCCGTCCCGACGACCGCGTGCTCGACGCCCTGCGCTCGACCGGCCAGGTCGGTCTGCGCGCGGTCGTCGCCCGGGGCGACGACGCCCCCGCCGGCACCGGCGGCGCGGCGGGCGGCGTCGACGTCGCCGGGCTCCCGGCCACCGGTGACTCGGCCGTCGCGTGGACCCGCTCGCCGGACCCGGCCTGGGCGGCCGCGCTCCCGTCGTACCGCTGCGGGGACGACACCGGGCCCGTGGCCGCCGACCAGCCGCTGCTGGCGTGCGACGCCGCGGGCGGCACCTACCTGCTCGGTCCCGCGCTCGCCGCCGGTGACACCGTCGACGACGCCGCGGCCGAGCTGCGGGAGGAACCCGACGGCGAGCCCGGTGGGCCCGGTGGGGCCGAGGCGCCGGGCGGCGCCGAGGGGGAGCTGCCGGACGGGCCCGTCCCCGGGGAGGCACCTGCCGACGGCGGCCCGGGCGACGACGCGCCCGCCGACCCCGCCGACCCCGCTGATCCCGCTGATCCCGCCGACCCTGCTGACCCCGGGGCCGAGTTCGGCGACGACCCCGCCGACGGCAACTTCGTGCCCGGGGGCGAGGAGCCGGTGCTCGACGGTGGCCGCTGGGGCGTGCGCGTCCAGCTGGACCCGGGCGCCGCGGACGGCGTCGCGACCCTCGTCGCGCTGACCGTGCCGGAAGCCGCCGCCGAGGCCGCCGAGGCCGCCGAGGCCACCGAGGCCACGGAGGGGACGAAGGGGGCAGGGGGTCCCGAGCGCCCCGGCACCCCGTCCACGACCGACCCCGCCGACGACCTGGGGGTCGACGTCCCCCAGGTCGCCCTGACCATCGACGGCGACGTCGTCGCCGTGTCCGACCTCACCGAGCCCGACGACGGTGCCGTGCTCGTCGGGCGGCTCGACCAGCCCGAGGCGGAGGCCGCGGCCGAGCGCGTGCGCGCCGGTGCGCTGCCCGTGGCGGTCGACCACGTCGACGTCATCCGCCTCGGCTCCACCCTCGATCGCGACGAGGGCGCGCACGGCGCGCTGGGGGCGGGGGTCGGCCTGCTCGTCGCCGCCCTCGTGGTGGCGGCCCTCGCCCGCCGGCGGGCCGTTCTGCCGCTCGTCGCGACGGCCGGTACGACGGTCCTCGTCGCCCCCCTGCTGCTCCTGGCCGACCAGGTCGTCGGCCTGCCGCTCACCCTCCCGGTCGCGGTCGCCGTGGCGGGCACCCTGCCCGTCGTGCCGCTCCTCGCCGCCGGCGTGCAGGTCGCCGGCGAGCGCGAGGCGCCGGGACGCACGCCCGCGGCGGCCGCCGAGCGGGGCGGGGCGGAGGCGTGGCGTCGCTGGTGGCCGTGCGTCGCGGCCGGCGTCCTCGGAGCGGGAGCGGTGCGCCTCGCGGCCGGGGGCGAGCTGGGCGACGTCGCCGTCGCCGTCGGCGTCGTGCTCGCCGCCGCGCTCGTCAGCGGCCTCCTCCTCGTGCGGCCGCTGGCCGTCGTCCTCGCGGAGCGCCGCGGCGCGGCGCACCTCCCCGGCGCCACCACCCCCGCCACCGACCGCTCCCCGCGGCCGACGTCCGCCCGCCGCGTCGTCGCCGGGCTCCTGGTCGCGGCGGCCGTGGTGGCCGTGGCCGGCCTGGCGCTGCGCGGCGTGGCCTCCGACCCGGCCTTCACCGCCGGGGAGGAGCACCTCGTCGCGGTGGTCGGCGACCCCGTCGACGCCCGGTCGGCCGTGCGGGACGCGGCCCGGGGGAGCGGCGTCCCCGTCTCGTCGGTGCGCACCGCGGGGGACGGCGCCGTGCTCGTCACCACCCCGCGTCTGACGACGGCCGAGCGCGCCGCGCTGACCGCCGACCTGGCGGCGCTCCCCGTCACCGAGGACGCCGGCGTCTCGTCGGCCGGCTTCCGCGCGGCCGGGTCGCCGCTGGCGTGGGTCGGCGCGGGGGCCCTGGTCTTGGCCGCGCTCCTGGCCGGCCTCGCCCTCACCCGGGGGCTGCTGGCCTGGTCGCTGCGTGCCGTGGGGGTCGTGGTCGCCGCCACCGCCCTCGCGCTGCTGACCGGCACCGGGCTCGCGGCGTGGGCCGGTGTGACGGCCTCGCCCGCGACGCTGGCCGCCCTCCTGGCCGTGGCCGTCACCGCGGTCGTCGCGCACGTCGCGGTCGTGACCGGGCGCGGGGTCGACGACTGGTGGCGCCGCTACGTCGAGGCCGCCGCGCTGGCCCTCCTCCCGCTGCTCGGCGTGGTGGTCGCCGCGCCCTCGATGCGAGGGCCGTTCCTCGTCGTGGCCGCGGGCCTGCTCGTGGCCACCACGACGGCGCTCCTGCTCGCCCCGACCCGCCTGATGGCCCCGCCGCCGCTGCCGTCCGGTGTCGGCCCGCCGCCGGGCACGGCGGGTACGGCGGGGGCGGCGCCACGCCGTACCGTGTCGACGCCCTGACCCACCACGAACGGAGACCGAGACCGATGGCCGCGACGCAGCCCCCCACGTCCCCCGCCCCGGGGACCGCCGACGCCGACGCGGTCCGGGCACGGCGTGCCGCGGCGGCCGAGGCCGTCCGGTCGACACTGCTCGACGTCCCCGACTTCCCCCAGCCCGGCGTGGTCTTCAAGGACGTGACGCCGCTGCTCGCCGACCCGGCGGCGTTCGCCGCCGTCGTGGCGGCCCTGGCGGACGTCGGTCGCGGGTCGGACGGGGCGCCGGTGGTGGACAAGGTCGTCGGCATGGAGGCCCGCGGGTTCCTGTTCGGCACCCCGGTCGCCCAGGCCCTGGGCGTCGGCTTCGTGCCGGTCCGCAAGCCCGGGAAGCTGCCCCGCGCCACCCACGAGGTCGACTACGACCTCGAGTACGGGTCCACCTCGCTGGCGCTGCACGTCGACGCCCTGGCCCCGGGCGACCGGGTGCTGGTGGTCGACGACGTGCTCGCCACGGGTGGCACGGCCGCCGCGACCCGCACGCTGGTCGAGCGGTGCGGCGCCCACGTCGTCGGCATCGCGCTGCTCCTCGAGCTCACCTTCCTGCCCGGTCGCGCCGCGGTGGACGGCGTGCCGGTGACGGCGCTGCTCCAGGTCTGACGCGAGGGCGACCGGCGCCCGCACGCGCCGACCGACGTGGTCCTAGACTGACGAGGGTGAGCGACGAGCAGGGGAGCGGTGCGGATCCCCGGACGAGTGTGCCCGTCGCCGAGGCCCCCCCGGTGGACCCGGTCGTCGAGCCCCGTGTCGAGCCCGGCGCGGACGACGCCGCCCCCGGCGTGGGCCAGCGCACGCGCCGGCTGGCCCGGTCCGGTGAGCCCCTCCCGGCGCCGACCGGCACCCGCTCGACGGAGTCGGTGACCTCCGCCCGCAGCATGCGGGCGCGCCTGGCCCGCATCGGCACGCGCAGCCAGCCGGGCACCAACCCCGTGCTCGACCCGCTGTTCCGCGCGGTGCGCGCGAACCACCCCAAGGCCGACCTGGCGCTGCTCGAGCGCGCCTACCTCACCGCCGAGCGCCTGCACGGCACGCAGATGCGCAAGAGCGGCGACCCCTACATCACGCACCCGCTCGCCGTGACCACCATCCTGGCCGAGATCGGCATGACCGAGCCGACGCTCGTCGCGGCCCTGCTCCACGACACGGTCGAGGACACGCCGTACACGCTCGACGAGCTGCGCGCCGACTTCGGCGACGAGGTCGCGGTGCTCGTCGACGGCGTGACCAAGCTCGACAAGGTGCAGTACGGCGACTCGGCCCAGGCCGAGACCATCCGCAAGATGATCGTGGCGATGTCGCGCGACATCCGCGTGCTCGTCATCAAGCTCGCCGACCGGCTGCACAACATGCGCACGCTGCGCTACGTCAAGCAGGAGACGCAGGAGCGCAAGGCCCGCGAGACCCTCGACATCTTCGCGCCGCTGGCCCACCGCCTCGGCATGAACACGCTGAAGTGGGAGCTCGAGGACCTCGCGTTCGCGACCCTGCACCCGAAGATCTACGACGAGATCGTGCGCCTCGTGGCCGACCGCGCGCCCTCGCGCGACCAGTTCCTCGCCGAGGTCATCGCGCGCGTCACCTCCGACCTGAAGGACGCGCGGATCAAGGCCACCGTGACCGGCCGGCCGAAGCACTACTACTCGATCTACCAGAAGATGATCGTCGGCGGCCGCGAGTTCTCCGACATCTACGACCTCGTCGGGATCCGCGTGCTCGTCGAGGACGACCGCGACTGCTACACCGTGATGGGTGCCGTCCACCAGCGCTGGAACCCGGTGCTGGGCCGGTTCAAGGACTACATCGCGATGCCGAAGTTCAACATGTACCAGTCGCTGCACACGACGGTCATCGGCCCGCAGGGCAAGCCCGTCGAGATCCAGATCCGCACCTACGCCATGCACAAGCGGGCGGAGTACGGCGTCGCGGCCCACTGGAAGTACAAGGAGGACGGCCGCGCCGGCGTCGACACCGACCGGCTGGCCGAGCGCGACGACATGGCGTGGGTCCGCCAGCTGCTCGACTGGCAGAGCGAGGTGGAGGACCCGGGGGAGTTCCTCGACTCCCTGCGCTACGAGATCAACCAGGCCGAGGTCTACGTGTTCACCCCGCGCGGCGACGTCATCGCGCTGCCGACCGGTGCGACGCCCGTCGACTTCGCCTACGCCGTGCACACCGAGGTCGGCCACCACACCATCGGCGCGCGGGTCAACGGCCGCCTGGTGCCGCTGGAGTCCACGCTCGACAACGGCGACGTCGTCGAGGTCTTCACGTCGAAGGCCCCCAACGCCGGGCCGTCGCGCGACTGGCTGGGCTTCGTCCGCTCCCCGCGCGCCCGCTCCAAGATCCGCGCCTGGTTCACCAAGGAGCGGCGCGAGGAGGCCATCGAGCGCGGCAAGGAGCAGCTGGCCAAGCTGATGCGCAAGGAGGGCCTGCCGCTGAAGCGGCTCATGTCCGCCGAGTCGCTGACCGAGGTCGCGGTCCACTTCAAGCTGGCCGACATCACCGCGCTGTACGCCGCGGTCGGCGAGGGCAACCTGTCGGCCCAGACCGTCGTACGACGCGTGATCGACCTCCACGGCGGCGAGGAGGGCGCCCGGGAGGACGCGGCCGAGGGCGTCACCATCACCTCGCCCCGGCGCCGGCGCGCGGCCACCCCGACGTCGACGGACTCCGGCGTCATCGTGCGCGGCGCCGCCGACGTGTGGGTCAAGCTCGCCAAGTGCTGCACCCCCGTGCCGCCGGACCCGATCCTCGGGTTCGTCACGAAGGGCGGCGGCGTCTCGGTGCACCGCAAGACCTGCACCAACGCCGACAACCTGCTCTCGCAGCCCCAGCGGCTCGTCGAGGTGGAGTGGGCGCCGACCGCGCAGTCGACCTTCCTCGTCAACATCCAGGTCGAGGCGCTCGACCGGGCGCGCCTGCTCTCCGACATCACCATGGTGCTGTCGGACCAGCACGTGAACATCCTCAGCGCGTCGCTGAGCACGACGCGCGACCGCGTCGCGAAGAGCAAGTTCACGTTCGAGATGGCCGACGCCAAGCACCTCGACACCGTCCTGCGGGCCGTGCGCACCGTGCCCGGCGTCTTCGACGCCTACCGCCTGACGCAGTAGGGCCCGCCGTACGAGCGAGGCCCGGCCCCGCACCGTCGAGGTGCAGGACCGGGCCCCGGTCGTGGGTGCGGCGAGACGCCGCCCCGCTCAGCCGAAGTCGGCGGAGGCGCGGCGTGCGGCGTCGAGGAACATCTGGCGCGAGGCGAGGTTGCCCTCGAGGTCGGCGACCTTGCGCGCGTCGCCGGCCGCCCGCGCCGCCTCGAGCTCGGCCTCCACCTCGGCGATGGCCGTCTCGAGCTTCACGATGACGTCGTTGGCGCGCGCCGACTTCTCGGGGTCCGAGCGCTTCCACTGCTCGTCCTCGACACCGCGGATGGCCTGCTCGACCTTCCGCATGCGGCCCTCGAGCTCCTTGACGCGGTCGCGCGGCACCTTGCCCGCCGCGTCCCAGCGGTCGGCGAGGTCGCGGAACGCGCGCTTCGCGGCGTCCAGGTCCTCGACGGGCAGCAGCGCCTCGGCCTCGACGAGGATCTGCTCCTTGACCTCGGCGTTGCCGGCGAACTCGGCGTCGAGCGCGTTGTTGGCCGCGTCGCGGGCGCCGAAGAACGTGTCCTGGGCGCCGCGGAAGCGGCGCCAGAGGGCCTCGTCCACGTCGCGCGGGGCCGGGCCGGCGGCCTTCCACTCGCGCATGAGGTCGCGGTAGCGGCCGGCGGTCGGGCCCCAGTCGGTCGAGGTGGACAGCGCCTCCGCCTCGGTCGCCAGGCGCTCCTTGACCGCGCGGGCGGAGTCGCGCTGCTCGTTGAGCTGCGAGAAGTGCGCCTTGCGCCGGCGGGTGTAGGTGGTGCGGGCGCCGGAGAACCGGCGCCACAGCGTGTCGTCGGAGGCGCGGTCGAGGCGCGGCAGCGCCTTCCACTCCTCGAGCAGGTCGCGCAGACGGTTGGCCCCGTTGCGCCAGTCGTTGCCCGCGGCCAGCTCCTCGGCCGCGGCGGCGATGCGCTCCTTCTCGACGCGGGCGGCCGCCACGCGCTCGGCGCGCTCGGCCTTCTTCGCCTCGCGCTGGGAGTCGACGGCGCCGGTGAGGCCGTCCACCCGGGCCAGCAGGCCGTCCAGGTCGCCCACGGCGTTCGCCCCGGCGACGCTGGCCCGCACCTTCGCCACGGACGCCGCGGCGTCCTCGGGGCTGAGCACGCCGCTGCCGATCCGCTTCTCCAGGAGCTCGACCTCGAAGCTGAGCGCGTCGAAGCGGTCGGTGAAGAACTTCAGGGCCTCGTCGGGTGACCCCGCCGGGTACTGCCCGACGGACCGCTCACCCTCGGAGGTCCGCACGTACACCGTGCCGTCCTCGTCGACCCGACCCCAGTCCTGACCCGTCACGTGGTCGTCCTCTTCTCGCTACCCGATGGCCTCGCTCCGGGCGCGCTGGTCGCGCGCACGGCTGTCCGGGGCACATGCTAGTCATCCCCGCCCCCCGCGTGGGGCGGCGTGCCCGCCGACGTGCGGCGCGCCGTACCCGCTCGGTAGTGTGCCGGGGTGTTCATCGCCGGATTCCCCGCAGGTGCCTGGGGCACGAACTGCTACGTCGTGGCCACGGGCAAGGGCACGGAGTGCGTGGTCGTCGACCCCGGGCAGGACGCCACGGCGGGGGTCGAGCAGGTCGTCGCCGAGAACCGGCTCAAGCCGGTCGCGGTGCTGCTGACGCACGGGCACATCGACCACATGTGGTCGGTGACGCCGGTGGCGGGCGCCTACGACGCGACGGCCTGGATCCACCCCCGCGACCGGCACCTGCTGAGCGACCCGATGGCGGGCATCAGCAAGGAGAGCGCCGCGATGCTGCTGGGCGGGCGCCACGAGTTCGTGGAGCCCGACGACGTCGCCGAGCTGGCCGACGGCCAGGAGCTCGAGCTGGCCGGCCTGCGCTTCGTCGTCGACCACACGCCGGGCCACACCGAGGGCTCCGTCACCTTCCGCACGCCGTACGGCGCGGGGGAGGGCGAGCCCGACGTCTCCGAGGTCATGTTCGCGGGCGACCTCCTCTTCGCGGGCTCGATCGGGCGCACCGACCTGCCCGGCGGCGACCACGCCACGATGCTGCGCACGCTCAGCTCGAAGGTGCTGCCGCTGGCCGACGACGTCGTCGTGCTGCCCGGGCACGGCGAGCAGACCTCCATCGGGCGCGAGCGCGCGACCAACCCCTTCCTCCGCGACCTGATCGAGGACGGCCGCGAGGGCGGCGCCGGTCGCGTCACCCGCGGCCTGTGACCGACCGGCAGAGCACCCGAGAGCTGAGCACCCCATGAGCAAGCCCACCCCGCTGAGCGGGTTCCCCGAGCTGCTGCCCGCCCAGCGGGTCGTCGAGCAGCAGGTGGTCGACACCCTGCGCAGCACCTTCGAGCTCCACGGCTTCGCCGGCATCGAGACCCGCGCCGTCGAGCCGATGGACCAGCTGCTGCGCAAGGGCGACACCTCCAAGGAGGTCTACGTCCTGCGCCGCCTCCAGGAGGAGGACGGCGGCCGCGACGCCGGCATCGGCCTGCACTTCGACCTCACCGTGCCGTTCGCGCGCTACGTGCTGGAGAACGCCGGCAAGCTCGACTTCCCCTTCCGCCGCTACCAGGTGCAGAAGGTCTGGCGTGGCGAGCGGCCCCAGGACGGTCGCTACCGCGAGTTCACCCAGGCCGACATCGACGTGATCGGCCGCGACGAGCTGCCGTTCCACCACGACGTCGAGGTCACCCGCGTCATGCTCGACGCGCTGCGCCGCCTCGCCGACCCCGGCTCCATCGGTCTGCCCGGCTTCCGCCTGCAGGTCAACAACCGCAAGCTCATCCAGGGCTTCTACGCGGGCTTGGGCCTCGCCGACACCGACGAGGTCATGCGCCTGGTCGACAAGCTCGACAAGGTGCCGGCCGAGCGCGTGCGGGAGATGCTCGTGGCCGACGCGGGCGCGACGCCGGAGCAGGCGGACGCCTGTCTGCGCCTCGCGACCATCCGCACCGACGACGACGGCTTCGTGGAGCAGGTGCGCGCGCTCGGCGTCACCCACCCGCTCCTGGACGAGGGCCTCGACGAGCTGGCCACCCTCGTGCGCGCGGCGGCCCCGCTGGCCGGCGGCAAGGTCCGCATCACCGCCGACCTGTCCATCGCCCGCGGGCTCGACTACTACACGGGCACCGTCTTCGAGACCCGCCTCGACGGCTACGAGTCGATGGGCTCCATCTGCTCCGGCGGCCGGTACGACGCGCTCGCCTCCGACGGCCGCACGACGTACCCCGGGGTGGGCATCTCGCTCGGCGTCTCCCGCGTCCTCGTGCCGCTGCTCTCGCGCGGCGTCGTGCGCGGCAGCCGCTCGGTGCCGAGCGCCGTGCTCGTGGCCCTCGTGGACGAGGGGTCCCGTCCGGCCGCCGACGCCGTCGCCGACGCGCTGCGGGCCCGGGGCATCCCCTGCGAGGTCGCGCCCAGCGCCGCGAAGTTCGGCAAGCAGATCCGCTACGCCGACCGCCGCGGCATCCCCTTCGTCTGGTTCCCCCAGGACGACGGCAGCCACCAGGTCAAGGACATCCGCGACGGGAACCAGGTGGACGCCGACCCGTCCTCGTGGGCACCCTCGCCCGAGGACCTGCGCCCGCAGGTGCTCACCGAGACCCCCAGCAGCACCAGCACCAGCCCCAGCAGCCCCCACGGCACCGACCCCCAGGAGAAGACCCCGTGATCCGCACCCATGACGCCGGCGCCCTGCGCCCGGCGCACGTAGGCCAGACCGTCACCCTCGCCGGGTGGGTGGCCAAGCGGCGCGATCACGGCGGCGTGGCGTTCCTCGACCTGCGCGAGGCCAGCGGCGTCGCCCAGGTCGTCGTGCGCGACGAGGAGGTCGCCGGCGGACTGCGCAACGAGTACTGCGTGAAGGTGACCGGCGAGGTCGCCCTGCGCCCCGAGGGCAACGCCAACCCCAACCTGGCCTCCGGCGACATCGAGGTCATCGCGACCGACGTCGAGGTGCTGAGCGCCGCCGCGCCGCTGCCGTTCCCCATCGACGACCACGTCGACGTGGGGGAGGAGGCGCGGCTGCGCCACCGCTACCTCGACCTGCGGCGTACCGGCCCGGGCCGCGCCCTGCGCCTGCGCAGCGAGGTCAACAAGGCGGCGCGCGAGGTGCTCGCCGGCCACGACTTCGTCGAGATCGAGACGCCGACGCTGACCCGGTCCACCCCCGAGGGCGCCCGCGACTTCCTCGTGCCCGCCCGCCTGCAGCCCGGCAGCTGGTACGCGCTGCCGCAGAGCCCGCAGCTGTTCAAGCAGCTGCTCATGGTCGCGGGCATGGAGCGCTACTACCAGCTCGCCCGCTGCTACCGCGACGAGGACTTCCGCGCCGACCGCCAGCCGGAGTTCACCCAGCTCGACATCGAGATGAGCTTCGTCGAGCAGGACGACGTCATCCGCCTCGCCGAGGAGATCGTCTCGGCGCTGTGGGCCCTCGTCGGGTACGACGTGCCCACCCCGCTGCCCCGCATGACGTACGCCGAGGCGATGGCCCGCTTCGGCTCCGACAAGCCCGACCTGCGGATGGGCCTCGAGCTCGTCGAGTGCACCGAGTACTTCGCCGACACCACGTTCCGGGTCTTCCAGGCCGAGTACGTCGGCGCCGTCGTCATGCCCGGTGGCGCCTCGCAGCCGCGCAAGCAGCTCGACGCCTGGCAGGAGTGGGCCAAGCAGCGCGGCGCCCGTGGGCTGGCGTACGTGCTCGTGCAGGAGGACGGCGAGCTGACCGGCCCTGTCGCCAAGAACCTCTCCGACGCGGAGAAGGCCGGCCTGGCGGCCCACGTCGGCGCCGCGCCCGGCGACTGCGTCTTCTTCGCCGCGGGCGCGACCAAGCCCATGCGCGCCCTGCTCGGTGCCGCGCGCCTCGAGATCGGTCGCCGCGGCGGCCTCATCGACGAGTCGGCGTGGAGCTTCCTCTGGGTCGTCGACGCCCCGCTGTTCGAGCCCGCGGGCGACGCCGTCGCCAGCGGCGACGTGGCGGTCGGCTCGGGCGCCTGGACGGCCGTGCACCACGCGTTCACCTCGCCGCAGGACCTCGCGTCGTTCGACGCCCAGCCGGGCGAGGCCCTCGCGTGGGCCTACGACATCGTCTGCAACGGCAACGAGATCGGTGGCGGGTCCATCCGTATCCACCGCGAGGACGTGCAGAAGCGCGTGTTCGCGCTCATGGGCCTCGACGAGGCCGAGGCGCAGGAGAAGTTCGGCTTCCTGCTCGAGGCGTTCAAGTACGGCGCGCCCCCGCACGGCGGCATCGCCTTCGGCTGGGACCGCATCGTGTCGCTGCTGGCCGGCGTCGACTCGATCCGCGAGGTCATCGCGTTCCCGAAGTCGGGTGGCGGCTTCGACCCGCTGACCGCCGCGCCCGCGCCGATCACGCCCGCGCAGCGCAAGGAGGCCGGCGTGGACGCGAAGCCGGCTGTCAAGGGTGAGTCGCCCGCGCAGGGCTGAGCCGCGCCGGACGCGCCGACGGGCCGTCGCCACCACCCCTGCGGGGGCGGGGCGGCGGCCCGTCGGGCGTCCGGGGGCGCTGCCGGGGGCGGTGCGGGTGCTGCCGGGAGGCTGCGCGTCAGGGGTGCGTGCTCGGTGCCAGCAGGCGCTCGAGGTCGTCCTCCAGCTCGGCGGGCACGACGAAGAGCAGCTCGTCGCCGGCCTCGAGCGGCTGCTCCGCGTCCGGCGTGTAGACCTGCCCGTCGCGCAGGATCGTCACCAGCGCGCAGTTGTCCGGGAACGGCACGAGGCCCGAGGGCTTCCCGACGTACGGCGAGTCCTCCGGCAGCGTGAGCTCGACGAGGTTCGCCTGGCCCTGGCGGAAGGTGAAGAGGCGCACCAGGTCGCCGACCGCGACCGCCTCCTCGACCAGCGCCGACATGATGCGCGGGGTCGAGACGCTGACGTCGACGCCCCAGGCCTCGTTGAACAGCCACTCGTTGTCGGGGTGGTTGACGCGGCCCACCGTGCGGGGCACGGCGAACTCGGTCTTGGCCAGCAGCGACGTCACCAGGTTGGCCTTGTCGTCGCCCGTGGCGGCGATGACCACGTCGCACTGGTCGAGGCGCGCCTCCTCCAGCGACGACAGCTCGCAGCAGTCGGCGAGCAGCCACTCCGCCTCGGGCACCCGCTCGGGGCGGATGGCGACGGCGGCCTTGTCGATGAGGAGCACCTCGTGGCCGTTGTCGATCAGCTCGGCCGCGACGGAGCGGCCGACCGCCCCGGCGCCGGCGATGGCGACGCGCATCAGCTCTCCTCCGGTCCGCGGGCGATGGTCTGGTAGGCGTGGGCGGCGTTCTCCTCGCGCATCACCAGGTGGAGCATGTCGTTGTCCTGGATGACGCTCTCGCGGTGGGGGAGCGTGCCCTCGCCGAGCCGGTCGATCCAGGCGATCCGGGTGCGGGTCTGCTCCTGGAACGCGACGGTGCGCACGCCCACCCAGCGCTCGGGGGCCGGGACCTGGTCGAGGCGGATGGTGCCCGAGGGGTCGCGGAAGTCGGGCTCGGCCCCGGCGGGCAGGATCCGGCGCAGCACCTGGTCGGCCGTCCACTTCACGGTGGCGACGGTGGTGATGCCGAGCCGCTGGTAGACCTCGGCGCGGCCGGGGTCGTAGATGCGGGCCACGACCTGCTCGATGCCGAACGACTCGCGGGCGACCCGGGCGGCGATGATGTTGGAGTTGTCGCCGCTCGACACCGCCGCGAACGCGTCGGCCCGCTCGATGCCCGCCTTGACGAGCACCTTGCGGTCGAAGCCGAGGCCCGTCACCTTCTCGCCGTTGAAGCCCGGGCCGAGTCGGCGGAAGGCCTCGGAGGCGACGTCGATCACCGAGACGGTGTGGTTGCGGTCCTCCAGGCTCCGCGCCAGCGTCGAACCGACGCGGCCGCAGCCCATGATCACGACATGCACGTGGCGAACCGTAGCCCAGTCGGGCTCGGGCGGGCTCCACCGCGAGGAAGTGGCGCCGCCACCGCGCGGGCGTACGATCGCGCCTCGTGGGTCTCGCCGACGCCTCGAAACGGGTCCTGCTCGGGCGCAAGCTCAGCAGCTCCCAGCTCGGGGAAACACTCCTGCCCAAGCGCATCGCGCTCCCCGTCTTCGCCAGCGACGCGCTCTCGTCCGTGGCCTACGCCCCCGACGAGGTCTTCATCATGCTCTCGATCGCGGGGGCGACGTCGTACGTCTTCTCCCCGTGGATCGGCGTCGCCGTCGCGCTCGTGATGGCCGCGGTCATCCTGTCGTACCGCCAGACGGTGCACGCCTACCCGAGCGGCGGCGGCGACTACGAGGTCGCGAGCGTCAACCTGGGCCCCGCGGCCGGCACCACGGTCGCGAGCGCGCTGCTCGTCGACTACGTGCTCACCGTCGCGGTGTCCATCTCCTCGGGCTCGCAGTACGCGGCCGCGGCGATCCCGTTCCTGTCCGGGCACGAGGTCTTCTTCGCCTCGGCGCTCGTCGTCCTGCTCATGGCGCTCAACCTGCGGGGCATCCGCGAGTCGGGCAGCTACTTCGCCGTGCCGACGTACCTGTTCATGGTCGCGATCCTCGGCATGGCGGTGTACGGCGGCATCCGCTGGTTCGCCGGCACGCTGCCCGAGGTCGAGAGCGCCGACCTGCAGGTGGTGCCGCGCGAGGGGTTCGAGGACCCGCTGAGCCAGTTCGCGATGGTGTTCCTGCTGGCCCGGGCGTTCTCGTCGGGCTGCGCCGCCCTGACCGGGGTGGAGGCCATCTCGAACGGGGTGCCGGCCTTCCGCCGGCCGAAGAGCCGCAACGCCGCGGCGACGCTGCTCATGCTGGGCGCGATCGCCATCACGATGATGATGTCGGTCATCCTGCTGGCCCGGGAGATGGGGCTGCGCTACGTCGACCCGCACGAGGTGGACCGCCTGCGCACCGTGGCGGGCGACCCGCTGCCGGAGGGCTACGACCAGCACACGGTGATCGCCCAGATCGCCGGCGCGCTCTTCTCCGACTTCCCGCCGGGCTTCTACTTCATCGTCACGATGACGGGCATCATCCTCGTGCTGGCGGCCAACACCGCCTTCAACGGCTTCCCGGTGCTGGGCTCGATCCTGGCGAAGGACGGGTACGCCCCGCGCGCGCTCGGCTCGCGCGGCGACCGGCTGGCCTACAGCAACGGCATCGTGTTCCTGGCGGTCATGGCGATCGTGCTGATCGTCGCGTTCGACGCCCAGACCACGAAGCTCATCCAGCTCTACATCGTCGGCGTCTTCGTCTCGTTCAACCTCAGCCAGCTCGGCATGATCCGGCACTGGACGCGGCACCTGGCGAGCGAGAAGGACCCGGCGAGGCGCCGGTCGATGCAGCGCTCGCGCGCCATCAACACGGTCGGCCTCTGCTTCACCGCGGTCGTGCTCGTCGTCGTGCTGGTGACGAAGTTCCTCGAGGGCGCCTGGATCACGATCCTGGCGATGGCGGCGGCGTTCTTCCTCATGCGGGGCATCCGGCGCCACTACGAGCGCGTCGCGCTCGAGCTCGCCGCCGAGGAGGGCGACAAGGTCCTCCCGACGCGCGTGCACGCCATCGTCCTCGTCTCCAAGGTCCACAAGCCGACGCTGCGGGCGCTGGCCTACGCCAAGGCGTCGCGGCCCAACGTGCTCGAGGCCGTCTGCGTCTCCACCGACTCCGCCGACACCGACCGCCTGCTCGAGGCCTGGGACGCCCGGCGCATCGACGTGCCGCTCAAGGTGCTGCACTCGCCGTACCGCGAGCTGATCCGGCCGATCGTCGACTACGCCGTGGAGATCCGCCGCGCCAACCCGCGCGGCGTGGTCGCCGTCTACATCCCGGAGTACGTCGTGGGTCACTGGTGGGAGCAGCTGCTGCACAACCAGAGCGCGCTGCGCCTCAAGGGCCGGCTGCTCTTCACCCCCGGCATCATGGTCACCTCGGTGCCCTACCAGCTGCGCTCGTCCGCCGCCGCCCTCGAGCGCGAGGACCGGCAGATGACCCGCGTGCGCCCGGGCGACCTGCGCCGCGGCCGGGTCACCGACGCGCCGCCGGACCGCGTGACACCCCCGTCGGAGCGCGGCCGGTGAGCGAGCCGGCTCCCGGCCGTCGGCGGTCCGACCGGGGGCGCGGTCCGCGCGACGGCGGGGTCCGTCGTACCCGTGCCCCGCGCGGGGCCTCCCGGGTCGGCGAGCGGTTCACCGCCGAGGTCGGCCCGGTCGCCCACGGCGGCCACTGCGTCGCCCGCGTGCAGCTGCCGGGCCAGGAACGGCCCCGCGTCGTCTTCGTGCGCCACGCCCTGCCCGGCGAGCGCGTCGTGCTCGAGGTGACAGAGGGCAGCGACGGCGACCGGTTCTGGCGCGCCGACGCGGTCGTGGTCGAGGAGGCCTCGCCCCACCGCGTGGACGCGCCGTGCCCGTTCGCCGGCCCCGGTCTGTGCGGCGGCTGCGACTTCCAGCACGTCGACCTCGCCCACCAGCGCCGCCTCAAGGCCGACGTCGTGGCCGAGCAGCTGCGCCGCCTCGCGGGCCTCGACCTCGACGTCGAGGTCGAGGCCGTGCCCGGCGACCTCCCCGAGCAGCTGGCGGGCCTGCGGTGGCGCACGCGGGTGCGGTACGTCGCGCTGCCCGACGGCGGGCGCGGCATGCGCCGCCACCGGGCCCACGACGTGGTCGAGGTCGACGACTGCCGCATCGCCCACCCCGACGCCCGCGAGCCCCGGCCCGGTGTGGTGCACGAGGAGGTCGCCGCGGGCGGCACGGGACACCGCTTCGCCGTCGAGGCCGCCGGGTTCTGGCAGGTGCACCCGGGTGCGCCGGCGACGCTCGTCGAGGCCGTGCTCGGGATGCTCGCGCCGGGGGCGGGGGAGCGGGCCCTCGACCTGTACGGCGGGGTGGGGCTGTTCGCGCGGTTCCTCGCCGACCGCGTGGGCCCGGACGGCTCCGTCGTCAGCGTCGAGGGGGACGCCGCGGCCTCCGCCCACGCCGCCACCAACCTCGCGGACGCCCCCGGGGCGCCGCAGGTGCGCCGCGGCGACGTGGCGCAGGTGCTGCGCGACGGCCTCGGTGACCCGGTCGACGTCGTCGTGCTCGACCCGCCCCGCGAGGGCGCGGGACGCGAGGTCGTCGACGAGGTGGTGCGCCGCTCGCCGCGCGCGGTGGCGTACGTCGCGTGCGACCCCGCGGCCCTGGCGCGCGACGTCGCGTCCTTCGCCGAGCGGGGCTACCGCCTGGAGCGGCTGCGCGGGTTCGACCTCTTCCCGATGACCCACCACGTCGAGTGCGTCGCGCTGCTCGTGCCGGACGGTCGCGACGCGGCCTGACCGCTCCTCCGGTTTTCACTCGACGCCGTGTATCTTGACGTCGAGACAAATGCCGGCCAGCCGCTCCGACCGCGGCCAGGCCGTCCGGCCCGAGGTAAGGCGAGCCTTCCTAGGAAGGTGACCGGGCCCGGCGGCAAGATGGGCCGGGAGCGCGAGACCAGCGACGAGGAGTGTGACTGTGGCAAGTCAGGACAGCTTCGGTGCGAAGAGCACCCTGGACGTGGACGGCAGGTCCTACGAGATCTTCCGTCTCGACGCGGTGACCGGTGAGGGGCTCGACGTCGCGTCGCTGCCGTTCTCGCTCAAGGTCCTGCTGGAGAACCTCCTCCGCACGGAGGACGGCGCGAACATCACCGCCGACGACATCAAGGCGCTGGCCGGCTGGGACGAGACGGCCGAGCCCGACAAGGAGATCCAGTTCACGCCGGCGCGCGTGATCATGCAGGACTTCACCGGCGTCCCCTGCGTCGTCGACCTCGCCACCATGCGCGAGGCGATGGCGGACCTGGGCGGCGACCCGGCCAAGATCAACCCGCTGGCGCCGGCCGAGATGGTCATCGACCACTCGGTCATCGCCGACGTCTTCGGCTCCCCGGAGGCCTTCGGCCGCAACGTCGAGATCGAGTACGAGCGCAACCGCGAGCGCTACCAGTTCCTGCGCTGGGGCCAGGGCGCCTTCGACGACTTCAAGGTCGTCCCCCCGGGCACCGGCATCGTGCACCAGGTCAACATCGAGCACCTGGCCCGCACCGTCTTCACCCGCGAGGTCGACGGCGAGCTGCAGGCCTACCCCGACACCTGCGTCGGCACCGACTCGCACACGACGATGGTCAACGGCATCGGCGTCGTCGGCTGGGGCGTCGGCGGCATCGAGGCCGAGGCCGCCATGCTCGGCCAGCCGGTCTCCATGCTCATCCCGCGCGTCGTGGGCTTCAAGCTGTCGGGCGACCTGCCCGAGGGCTCGACGGCGACCGACCTGGTGCTGACGATCACCGAGATGCTGCGCAAGCACGGCGTCGTCGGCAAGTTCGTCGAGTTCTACGGCCCCGGCGTCTCCGCGCTGCCGCTGGCCAACCGCGCCACGATCGGCAACATGAGCCCCGAGTTCGGCTCGACCATCGCGGTCTTCCCCATCGACGAGGAGACCACGAAGTACCTCGAGCTCACGGGCCGCTCGCCCGAGCAGCTCGCGCTCGTCGAGGCCTACGCCAAGGCCCAGGGCCTGTGGCACGACCCGGCCGCCGAGCCGCGCTTCTCCGAGAAGCTCGAGCTCGACCTCGCGACCGTCGTTCCGTCCATCGCCGGCCCGAAGCGTCCCCAGGACCGCATCCAGGTCACCGACGCCAAGCAGTCCTTCCGCGCCTCGCTGAAGGACTACGTGGCGGGCGAGGAGGAGGACGGGTACGACGAGTCCGTCGCCGAGACCTTCCCGGCCTCCGACCCGGCCACCAGCAACGGCCACGGCAAGGCGGCCCCGCCGAGCGACCACCTCTCCGCGGCGTCCACCGACGGCGGCCGGCCGAGCAACCCGGTCGAGGTCACCCTCGAGGACGGCACCCGGTTCACGCTCGACCACGGCGCGGTCACCATCGCGGCCATCACGTCGTGCACCAACACGTCCAACCCCTCGGTCATGATCGGCGCGGCCCTGCTCGCGAAGAAGGCCGTCGAGAAGGGCCTGCAGCGCAAGCCGTGGGTCAAGACGACGCTGGCGCCGGGCTCGAAGGTCGTCTCGGACTACTACGAGAAGTCCGGCCTCACGCCGTACCTGGACAAGCTGGGCTTCAACCTCGTCGGCTACGGCTGCACGACCTGCATCGGCAACTCGGGCCCGCTCATCCCCGAGGTCTCCGCGGCTGTCAACGAGAAGGACCTCTCGGTCGTCTCGGTGCTGTCGGGCAACCGCAACTTCGAGGGGCGCATCAACCCCGACGTGAAGATGAACTACCTCGCGTCGCCGCCCCTGGTCGTGGCCTACGCCCTCGCCGGCTCGATGGACGTCGACCTGTTCACCGACCCGCTGGGCCAGGACGCCGACGGCAACGACGTGTTCCTCAAGGACGTCTGGCCCTCCCCGACCGAGGTGGAGGAGACGATCGCCCAGGCGATCAACTCCGACATGTTCGGCGAGAGCTACCAGGACGTCTTCGCGGGCGACGAGCAGTGGCGCTCGCTCCCGACGCCCGAGGGCAAGACGTTCGCGTGGGACCCCGAGTCGACCTACGTCCGGAAGCCCCCGTACTTCGACGGCATGCCCGACGAGCCGACCGCCGTCACCGACATCGACGGTGCGCGCGTGCTGCTCAAGCTCGGCGACTCCGTGACCACCGACCACATCAGCCCGGCCGGTGCGATCAAGAAGGACTCGCCGGCGGGCCGCTACCTCGCCGAGCACGGTGTCGAGAACCGGGACTTCAACTCCTACGGCTCGCGTCGCGGCAACCACGAGGTCATGATCCGCGGCACGTTCGCCAACATCCGGCTGCGCAACCAGCTGGCCCCCGGCACCGAGGGTGGCGTGACGCGCGACTTCACCGCCGGTGGCGAGGTCACGTCGGTGTTCGAGGCCTCCGAGCACTACCAGGCGGCGGGCATCCCGCTCGTCGTGCTGGCGGGCAAGGAGTACGGCTCGGGCTCCTCGCGCGACTGGGCCGCGAAGGGCACGTCGCTGCTGGGCGTCAAGGCCGTCATCGCCGAGAGCTACGAGCGCATCCACCGCTCGAACCTCATCGGCATGGGCGTCGTCCCGCTGCAGTTCCCGGCGGGCGAGAACGCCGAGAGCCTCGGCCTGACCGGCGAGGAGACGTTCTCCATCACCGGCATCACCGAGCTCAACGAGGGCCGCACGCCCAAGACGGTGAAGGTGAAGGCCGGTGACGTCGAGTTCGACGCCGTCGTCCGCATCGACACCCCGGGCGAGGCGAACTACTACCGCAACGGCGGCATCATGCAGTACGTGCTGCGGAGCCTGCTGAAGGGCTGAGCGCCCCCACGCGCGCCGCACCGCCACGACGGCCCGTCACCCCGCGAGGGGTGGCGGGCCGTCGTGCTGCCCGGCCGGCCTCAGCCGCGGTGCGGGCGGAGCGGCGGCACGTGGTCGAGGCCCTGCGCGAGCGCGCGCAGCGGCCCCTCGAGCGGCCCGCGGTCCCACGGCCGCACGCGCACGACGCGCGGCCACGCCCACCCGAGGGCGACGGTGCCGAGCGCGAGACCGCCGAGCAGCAGCCACGAGTCGTCCGTCGTGCCGGGCGGGGCGTCGCGCACCCACGCCGCGGCGACGAGGACCTGCACGACGTACGCCGTGAGGGCCACGGTCCCGGCCCCGGCCAGCAGGGCGAGGACGGGGCGCACCGTGCGGCCCACGAGGTCCTCGAGGGTGCGGGCCCCCTGCACGACGAGCGCGCACAGCGCGAGCTCGAGGGCGAGGACCGGGTGCGTCCCCGAGTACGGCGTGAGCGCGACCTCCCCGGCCGCCTCCGCGCCGAGCAGGACGGCGGCGACGACCGCGGCGACCCCGAGGGTCGCCAGGGTGACGGCGCGGCCGCCGTGGCGGGCGAGGAGCACGCCGACCGCCGCCAGCGGCACGAGCTCGACGAGCCGGTAGAACGGCCCGGCCGCCGCCACCTCGAGGGCCCGCGGGTAGAGGCCGTCGGCCGGCTCGCCGGCGAACACCCGCTCGATGCGCCACTCCCCGAGGTGCGTGGTCGTGGACGCGACGACGTCCGGGGCGGCCCACAGCAACGCGACCGCTCCCACCGCGAGCACCAGGTCCGGCAGGCGCACCAGCAGCACGGCCAGCAGCGTCAGCACCCCGAGCCAGACCAGCACGACGGCGATCTGGGCGCCTGCGTCCTCCAGCAGCAGGCCGAGACCGACGAGGGCCGCGCCGCGCACGAGCACCGACGACCACTCCCCGCCCCGGCCGCGGCCCAGCTGGGCGCCCCAGCCGATGAGGAGGGCGAACAGCGGCGCCGTCAGGTGGTCGGCGAGCAGCAGCACCTGGCCGGGGCCGAGCGTGGGCGCGAAGTGCGCCACGAACATCGACAGGATCGCGACGCCGCGCGCGGCGTCGACGGCCAGGTCACGGGACGGGGTGGGGACCGGCATGGCCCGCAGTCTGGCGCACCAGGCCGGCCACGACGTCGGGATCCGCGACCTCCGGCAGCGTCAGCAGCTGCCGCAGGGTCTCGGGGCCGACGCGCGAGAGCACCGGCAGCACGTGCTCCCAGTCGCCGCGGGCCACCACGGCGGCCACCACCTGCCGCTGGGCCTCGCGCTCGAGGCGGGTGAGCAGCTCGAAGAGGCGGGTGCGGGTGTCCAGTCCCAGGACACCGAGCAGGAGGACGGCGTCGGCGGCCCGCCCGGCGTCGGCGGCGTCCGCCAGCACCCGCAGCAGCGTCGCGTCGGGCAGGCCCGCGACGACCGCGTCGAGCGCCCTGGCGTCCTCGGCGTGCAGGGCGACCTCCAGCACCGCGAGGCCCGGGGCGTCCCGGATGACCTCGACGCTCGCGCGCGGGGCCATGACCCCGACGAAGCCGCCGAGCGCGAGGTGCTCGGCGCTCGCCAGCATCCGCCGGCCCACGGCGACGAGCAGCGGCTCGGGCAGGCCGGCGACGAGCGGCCCGCTGCGGGCCGGGTCGAGGTACGTCGTCAGCTCGGCCAGGAAGTCGGGGGAGATGCGCGACGCGAGCCGCACCGCGTCGGGCTGCGGCATGACCTCGGCGGTCCGGGCCGCGACGAGCGGGCCCAGCGCGGCCTCCGCCACGCGGGCGCAGACGGCGACGGGGACGAACCGCGTCAGGCCGGCCAGCCGGGCGAAGCGGTGCTCGTGGCGGCGGTGACGGGCGTCCACCACCCGGCGACGCAGGCGGGCCACCTCCGTCGGACCGAGCTCGGCGAGGAAGTCGAGCGTCGGGTCGTCCGCGCCCAGCGCCAGCTCGTGGCGCAGGCGCGCCAGCTCCACTGCGACGTGACCCGTCCCGGTGGCGGGGCCGGTGGCCGCGCCGGTGACGGTGGCGGTGGCGTCGGGGCTGCTCACGTCACGCACCCTCCGCCTGCACTCCCGGCTCGGCTGCGCCATCGCGGCGCCCATCACCGGGCTCGTCGGCGGGGAAGAGCGCCGCGGCCACGCGACGGCGCAGGGGAGCGGGCACGAAGCGCACGGCGTCGCGCATGCTCCGGCGTACCTCGAGGTCCTCGGCGTGCTGCGCCATCGCGATCGCGGTGTCGAGCGCCTCGAGGTCGGCCGGGTCGCAGCGCTCGAGGGCCGCGAGCTCCGCGAGGGGTACGTCGAGACGCTCCGCGACGCGGACGAGCGGGGGCGGGACGGGGGCGCCCTGGGTCACGGAGCCACCGCGTCGAGGCGGGCCGCGGTGGCGGTGTCGCCGACCGCCCGGGCTGCGGCGGACACCCCGGCGAGCGCGGCGGGCCCGGCGGGGGGCTCGAGGAGGGTGCCCAGGGCGGCGTCGTCGACGTGCGCGAGGCCGGGCAGCACCTCCGACCAGGCCCCGAGCTCGGCGGCCACCGTGAGGAACCCGGCCCGGTGCTCGGCGGGCAGGGACGCGAGGCAGGTGAGGACGCGCCCGCGGCCCGGGGCGTCGAGGGCGGTGAGGAGGGTGAGGGCGTCGGTCTCGGTCCCGTGGTCGTGGCACGCGGCGAGCACGGCGCGCAGGGCGTCGACCGGCAGCTCCCGCACCAGGCCGGGCAGCACGGAACGGTCGTCGACGAGCAGCGCGACCTGGAGCAGCGCGGCGGGGTCGGCGTGCTCCACCACCGCGAGCGCGGCCTCGGGCGGCACGGCCGAGACGAGCCGGCCGAGCACGAGGTGCTCGCCCTCCTCGAGCAGGCGGCGGCCGACGGCGGTCACCAGGGCCGGGTCGAGCCCGGGCACGACGCGCTCGACGCCGGCGGTGTCGAGGGAGAGCGTGAGCTCGGCGAGGAAGTCCAGGGGCAGGCGCCCGGCGAGCCGCACGGCGTCGTCGGGGTCGAGCGCGCTCGCGACCCGGGCGCCGACGACGGGGCCGGCCTGCTGGGCCGCCCGCGCCGCGAGCCCCGGCGGGAGCACGCCGGCGAGGCCCGCGACCCGGCGCAGCCGGGCCTCGTGGCGGGCGGCGAGGCTGGTGGCGACGTCGGTGCGCAGCGCCCGCAGGGCGTCCGCCGGCTCGTCCGCGAGGAAGGCGAGCTCGTCGGGGGCGAGGTCGAGCTCGTGGGCCAGCTTCGCCACCTCCGCCCGGGTCGCGAGGCGGGCCGCGACGTCACCGAGCGCCGGGGGAGCCGCCGGGCCGCCGGGGGCTGCTGCTCCCGGGTCGCCGGGGGTCTCGGGGACCTCGGGCTCAGGCATCGTCGTCCCCCAGCAGGAGCGCGCGGGCGCGGCCCCGCAGCGGCAGGGGCACCATCCGCAGCGCCGCGGCCAGCCCGTCCTCGACGGCCCGGTCCTCGGCCAGCACCGCCAGCCCCACGGCGTCCGCCAGCACGGCCACGTCCGCCTCGGCGTGGCCCTCCAGCAGGGCCAGGCGCTCGACCGGCAGGCCGAGCCGGGCGGCGAGCTCCTCCACGGATCGCGACATGGCGGCCACCCTACTGTCGGGTAGGACGCGCCGGGAGGCATGCTGGGCCGAGGCCGTCGCCGGTGCGTCCACCGGCGGCCCGGGCGCCGCGCGGTTCCCCGGTGGTCGCGAGGAGAGGAGTGCCCCGTGCTGGTTGCGTTCTCGGTCGCCCCGACGACGGGTGGCGACGACGGCTCGGTGAGCGCGGCGGTGGCCGCCGCGGTGCGCGTCGTGCGGGAGTCGGGCCTCCCGAACCGCACCGACGCCATGTTCACCACCCTGGAGGGGGAGTGGGACGAGGTGATGGCCGTCGTCAAGCAGGCCGTCGACGTCGTCACCGCGGTCTCCCCGCGTACGAGCCTCGTGCTGAAGGCCGACATCCGACCGGGCTGGACCGGCGAGCTGACCGGCAAGGTCGAGCGCGTCGAGGCCGCCCTGCAGGAGCAGGCGTGAGCACCGGGGGAGCCGCTGCGTCCGACGGGGCCGACGGGGCCGTGGCGCGCACCCTCGACCTCGTCCACGTCCCCGGGTTCGGCACGGAGGACGTGCTGGTCGGCCTGCACGGCGTCGACGAGGGCGCGGTGTTCACGGGCACGGAGGACGGCGCGCTCCTGCGCATCTCCCACGACGGCCGCCGCGTCACCCGGGTCGGCCACACCGCCGGCCGGCCCCTGGGCCTGGAGCACCTGCCCGACGGCCGGCTGCTCGTCTGCGACGCCCGGCGCGGCCTGCTCGCCGTCGACCTGGCCGGCGACCGCGTCGAGACCCTCGTGCGCGAGGTCGACGGCACGCCGATGCGGTTCTGCAACAACGCCGCCGTCGCGCCCGACGGCACGGTCTTCTTCTCCGACTCCTCCCTGCTGCACGGGATCGACGAGTGGAAGCACGAGATGGTGCGCGTCACCCGCACCGGCCGCCTGCTGCGCCGTGCGCCGGACGGCACGGTGGAGGTGCTCCTCGACGACCTGGGCTTCGCGAACGGCGTCGCCCTGGCGCCCGACGGCTCCTGGGTGGCGGTGGCCGAGACGGCGCTGCGCACCGTCGTACGGCTGTGGCTGACCGGTCCCCGTGCCGGCGAGCGCGACCTGCTGGCCGACGACCTGCCCGGCTACCCCGACAACATCGCCACCGGGAGCGACGGCCTGGTGTGGATCGCCGTCGCCAGCCCCGAGGACCCGCTCGTCACCCGCATCCAGCACGCCCCCGGCTGGGTACGGCGCGCCGTGACCGCCGTGCCGGACCGCCTCCAGCCCGCCCCCCGCC
Organism: Nocardioides sp. ChNu-99; assembly: GCF_029493445.1. Classification (NCBI taxonomy): domain Bacteria; kingdom Bacillati; phylum Actinomycetota; class Actinomycetes; order Propionibacteriales; family Nocardioidaceae; genus Nocardioides; species Nocardioides sp. ChNu-99. The sequence continues at coordinate 68,274 of NZ_JAHWBL010000007.1, forward strand.
GTACCGTGCGGGCGATCGCGCTCGACGCCGACGGCGGGGTCGTGCACGACCTCGAGGTGCGGGACCCGGCGACCCGGGCGCAGTTCCACATGGTGACGGGCGTGCGGGAGCACGAGGGCCGGGTCTGGCTCGGCAGCCTGCACGAGGGCTCGGTGGCCCGCGTCGACCTGTGAGGGGCGGGCCGAGGTGCCGGCCGCGGTGCCGGCCGAGGGGCCGGCCGAGGGGCCGGCCCGAGGATCCGGGAGCACGCGCACCCGGCCGATACACTCGACAGACGCCCACGGCACGGTCACGGGCGTGCACGGGCCACGAGCGACGACACGACGGAAGGGACGCGGCTGATGGGCTACCTGGAGTCGGTGACGGCGCCGGAGGACCTGCGTGACCTCACGGCCCCGCAGCTCGAGGAGCTGGCCACGGAGATCCGCGACCTGCTCGTCGCGACCTGCGCCACGACCGGTGGCCACCTCGGCCCGAACCTCGGCGTCGTCGAGCTGACGCTCGCGATCCACCGCACCTTCGACTCGCCGCACGACCGCGTGGTCTTCGACACCGGCCACCAGACCTACGTGCACAAGCTGTTGACCGGTCGCGCCCCCCGCTTCGCGTCGCTGCGGCAGGAGGGCGGCCTGTCGGGCTACCCGAGCCAGGACGAGTCCGCCCACGACATCGTCGAGAACTCCCACGCCTCGACCGCCCTCAGCTACGCCGACGGGCTCGCGAAGGCCTACGCCCTGCAGGGCGAGGACCGCCACGTCGTCGCCGTCATCGGTGACGGCGCCCTCACGGGCGGCATGGCCTGGGAGGCGCTCAACAACATCGCGATCTCCCCGCGCAGCCGCCTCGTCATCGTCGTGAACGACAACGGCCGCAGCTACACCCCGACGATCGGCGGCCTCGCGACCGCGCTGACGACGCTGCGCACGAGCCCGCGCTACGAGAACGTGCTCGACCTCGTGAAGCGGCGCCTCAACGCGGTGCCGGGCGTCGGCCCGGCGGCGTACGACGCGCTCCACGCCATCAAGAAGGGCGTCAAGGACGCCATCGCCCCGCAGGGTCTCTTCGAGGACCTCGGGCTGAAGTACGTCGGGCCCGTCGACGGCCACGACCTCGACGCGCTCGAGCACGCGCTCGCCCAGGCCAAGGGATTCGGCGGCCCCGTCATCGTCCACGCCCTGACCCGCAAGGGCCACGGGTACGACGCGGCGGAGCGCCACGAGGCCGACCAGTTCCACGCGCCCGGCCCCTTCGACGTCGGCACCGGCGTCGAGAAGCCGAAGGCCCGCGGGTGGACCGACGTGTTCTCCGAGGAGATCGTCACCCTCGGCGAGCAGCGTCCCGACCTCGTGGCCCTGACCGCGGCCATGCTGCACCCCGTCGGCCTGCAGGCCTTCGCCGAGCGCTTCCCCGACCGCGTCTTCGACGTGGGCATCGCCGAGCAGCACGCGGCGACGTCGGCGGCCGGTCTCGCGCTCGCCGGCATGCACCCGGTCTTCGCCGTCTACGCCACGTTCCTCAACCGCGCCTTCGACCAGGTGCTGATGGACGTCGCCCTGCACCGCTGCGGCGTCACGTTCGTGCTCGACCGCTCGGGCGTGACGGGCGACGACGGCGCCAGCCACAACGGCATGTGGGACATGTCGCTGCTCCAGCTCGTGCCCGGCCTGCGCCTGGCCGCGCCGCGCGACGGGGCCCGTCTCGCCGAGCTGCTCGCCGAGGCCGTCACCGTCGAGGACGCGCCGACCGTCGTGCGCTACCCGAAGGGCCCGCCGCCGGCCGACATCCCGGCGCTCGAGCAGGTCGGCGGCGTCGACGTGCTCCACCGCAGCGGGGACGAGGACGTCCTCGTCGTCGCCGTGGGCGCGATGGCCACGACCGCGCTCGAGGTCGCCGAGCGCCTGGGCGCCCACGGCGTCGGCGTCACCGTCGTCGACCCGCGGTGGGTCGTGCCCGTCAACCCCGCCCTCGTCGAGCTGTCCCGGCGCCACCGCCTCGTCGTCAGCGTCGAGGACGGCGGCCGCGTCGGCGGCTGCGGCGTCGCGCTGCTCACCGCGCTCAACGAGGCCCGCGTGAGCACGCCGGTGCGGATCCACGCGCTGCCGCAGGAGTTCCTGCACCACGCCAAGCGCGCCGCGATCCTCGAGCAGGTCGGTCTCGACCCGCAGACGCTCGCGCGGCAGTGCCTCGAGGAGATCACCGCGCTCGCCGACCGCGGCCCGCTGCTCGACGTCGACCACTCCGGCTGACCCGGCGAGGCTGACCCGGGGGCCGACCCGGGGAGGCCGACGCGGTGGCCGAGCCGGGAGCCCGCTCGCCCCGGCGGGGCGCCACGTCGTACGGTCCTCCGCGTGAACGTCATGCGCACCAAGTCCGTCGAGCGCTCGATCGCCGACACCGAGGAGCCCGAGCACCGGCTCAAGAAGAACCTGACCGCCATCGACCTGACGGTCTTCGGCGTCGGCGTCATCATCGGCGCGGGCATCTTCGTGCTGACCGGCACGGTGGCGGCCTCGAACGCGGGGCCGGCCATCGCCCTGTCCTTCGCGGTCGCGGGCCTCGCCTGCGCGCTCGCCGCGCTCTGCTACGCCGAGTTCGCCTCGACGGTCCCGGTCGCCGGCAGCGCCTACACGTTCAGCTACGCCACGGCCGGCGAGCTCGTGGCGTGGATCATCGGGTGGGACCTGGTGCTCGAGTTCACCGTCGGCTCGGCCGCGCTGGCCACGAGCTTCTCGGGCTACCTGTCGAGCCTGCTCGACGGCACGGCGCTCGCGCTGCCCACCCAGCTGTCCAGCTCCACCGACGGCGTGATCGACCTCCCCGCCGTCGTCATCTCGCTGCTCGTCATGGCCGTGCTCATCGGCGGCATCAAGCTGTCGAGCCGCATCAACCAGGTCGTCGTGGCCATCAAGCTGGCCGTGGTCGCCATCGTCATCGTGATGGGCGTCGGCTACATCAGCGCCGACAACTACTCGCCGTTCGTCCCGCCGTCGCAGCCCACCCCGGACTCCGAGGGCGGCTTCCTCCACACGCCGCTCGTCTCCTCGATCTTCGGCCTCGACCCGGCCGTGTACGGCGTCGCGGGCGTCATCGCCGGCGCCTCCATCGTGTTCTTCGCCTTCATCGGCTTCGACGTCGTCGCGACGACCGCCGAGGAGACCATCGACCCGCAGCGCAACGTGCCGATCGGCATCCTGTCCTCCCTCGCGATCGTCACCGGGCTCTACATCGCCGTCAGCCTCGTCATCACGGGCATGCAGAGCTACGAGGACATCGACCCCGACAGCGCGGCGCCGCTCTCCGACGCCTTCGCGGCGGTGGGCCGCGACTGGATCGGCGACCTCATCGCCGTCGGGGCCTGCATCGGCCTCACCGTCGTCGTGATGATCCTGATGATGGGCCAGACGCGCGTCGCGTTCGCGATGTCGCGCGACGGCCTCTTCCCGAAGGGCCTCGCCAAGGTCCACCCGCGGTTCGGCACGCCGTACCGGATCACCCTCATCACCGGCATCGCCGTCGCCCTCATGAGCGGTTTCGTGCCGTTCACGACCCTCGGCGAGCTCGTCAACATCGGCACGCTCTTCGCGTTCATCCTCGTCAGCATCGGCGTCGTCGTGCTGCGCCGCACCCGCCCCGACCTGCCGCGCGCGTTCCGCACCCCGGCCGTCGGGTTCGTGGCCACCGCGTCGGTGCTGCTGTGCGGCTACCTCATGCTGAACCTCACCGGCGAGACGTGGCTGCGCTTCGGGATCTGGATGGTCATCGGCGTCGTCGTCTACTTCGCGTACGGCGTGCGCCGCTCCAACCTGGCGCGCGAGGAGGCCGCGGCGCGCGGCTGACGCACCCGGCCGACGGTCCGGGGGAGTGGGGCGCAGGTCTCACCCCCGGGCCCGCCCGCGGGGGAACAACGGGCGCCACCACTACGGTTGTGCCACCGACCCTGCCCGAGCGAGAGGAGCCGCCCGATGGACCACGACCGCGCCGACCGGCTGGTGCACATCGTCGACGACGTCGAGCCGCTCGAGGCCCCGGTGCTCGTGCTGGCCCTGGAGGGCTTCCTCGACGCGGGACGGGCGTCGGTGCTCGCGGCCGAGCACCTGCTCGCCGACCGCGGCCCGGTCGTCGCCACGTTCGACGTCGACGAGCTCTACGACTACCGGGCGCGCCGTCCCCCGGTGTCGTTCGTCCGTGACCGCTACGAGGACTACGCGGCCCCGCGCCTCGTGGTGCGCCGCCAGCGCGACGCGGAGGGCACGCCGTACCTGCTGCTGGTGGGCCCCGAGCCCGACGTGCGCTGGGAGGCCTTCGCCCGCGCCGTGCGCGTGCTGGTGGAGCGCCTGGGCGTCTCCCGCGTCGTCGCCCTGGCCGCCGTGCCGATGGCCGTGCCGCACACCCGGCCCGTCGCGCTGACCGTGCACGCCAACGAGGCCGACCTGGTGACGGGTCCGTCGCCCTGGCAGGGCGAGCTGCGGGTGCCGTCCAGCGCCCAGGCCATGCTGGAGATCCGCCTCGGCGAGTGGGGGCACCCGATGCAGGGCGCCGTCGTCCACGTGCCGCACTACCTCGCGCAGATGGGCTACCCGCGTGCCGCCATCAGCCTGCTCGAGCACGTCGCGCAGGCCGCGTCGCTGTCGTTCGACCTGACGACGCTGCGCGCGGACGCCGAGCGCACGGACGCCGAGATCGCCGACTACCTGACCGAGCACGGCGAGGTGCTCGAGGTGGTGCAGGGCCTCGAGCGCCAGTACGACACGTTCCACCGCGCCGAGGAGCAGGGCTCGAACCTGCTCGCGCCCGAGGAGCCGCTGCCCTCCGGCGAGGAGATCGGCCGGCAGTTCGAGCAGTTCCTCGCCGGTCTCGAGGGCCCCGACGTGCCCGACGACCGCACCTGACCGCTCGCCCCGAACGTCCCGCACCCGACCGACACACCCTGCCGTGACCGTCCGCGGCGGGGCGCAGAAAGGCCCGCCATGCCGCAGACCGCCGACGAGCTCCTCGACCTGCTCGACATCGAGACGATCGACGTCAACCTCTTCCGCGGCCGCCAGCCCGACACGTCGCGCCAGCGGGTCTTCGGCGGCCAGGTCGCGGCGCAGGCCTTCCTCGCCGGCGCCCGGACGGTCGCCCCGGAGCGCCTCGCGCACTCGCTGCACGCCTACTTCCTGCGCCCCGGCGACCCCGCCGTCCCGATCGTGTACGACGTGCAGCGCCTCCGCGACGGGCGTGCGTTCTCGACCCGCCGCGTCGTGGCCCGCCAGCACGGGCGCGACATCTTCTACGTGACCATCAACTTCCAGGACGAGGAGCCCGGCTTCGACCACCAGGCGGGCGCGCCGACGGTCGTGCCGCCGGAGGAGTCCCTGCGGCTCGTCGACATCATCCGCAGCCGCAGCGAGGGCGGCGTGGACGTCGAGGCCTGGGAGCGGGAGTGGTCGGCGCTCGACGTGCGCTACGTCGGCGTGAGCGGCCTGGGGCTGCCCGTCGACCCGGCCCGTCCCGCCCAGGCGCGCATCTGGGTGCGGGTCGACGGCGAGATCCCTGACGACCAGGCGCTGCAGCGGGCCGTCTTCATCTACGCGAGCGACCTGACGCTGCTCGGCGCGACGCTGGTGCCCCACGGGCTGACGCTCAACTCGCCGGGGATCCAGCCGGCGTCGCTCGACCACACGGTGTGGTTCCACCGCCCGTTCCGCGCCGACCGCTGGTGGCTCTACGACCAGGAGTCGCCCTCGGCCTCGGGTGCCCGCGGGCTGTCGCTCGCGGGCATCTACACCGAGGACGGCACGCGCGCCGCGACGGTGGCGCAGGAGGGCCTCATCCGGCCCGTGGCCGGCCCGAACGTCGGCGGTCCCTGACCCTTCCCCGGGACCCTGCGGCACCCCGGGACGACACGTGGCGGGGGCCCCGGTCGTCCCGGGAGCCCCCGCCACGTGCGGTGGGTGGAGCGTCAGCGCGCGGTGCTGCGCCCCAGCAGGTGCACCGAGCCGCGGCGCGGGTCGGACAGCGAGAACGCGAACCCGTCCTCGGTCGGGCGCGAGCCGAACGCGACCGTCCCCGGCAGGAAGATCGGCTTGCGGAACGACACCTCGACGGTGACGGCGTCGGGCAGCCGGTTCTCCAGCTGCGCGACGCAGCGCGCCTTGCTCCACATGCCGTGCGCGATCTGGCGCGGGAAGCCCAGCGCCTTCGCGGTCAGCGGGTAGAGGTGGATGGGGTTGTGGTCGCCGGAGACCGCGGCGTAGCGCCGGCCGAGGTCGGCGGGCAGCTTCCACTGCGTCCCCGTGGGACCGACCTCCTCGAAGAGGGTCCCGAAGGGCGCGTCGGCGTCACCGCGTCCGCGCCGCAGGTAGACCGACGTGCTCTCCCAGACCAGCTCCTCGCCGACGTACGCCGTCGTGGTGAAGTCGAGCACCCGGCCCTTCGGGTGCGGCCGGGCCGGGGCGACCGCGGTGCGCACGGCCAGCGTCTCGCCGATCGCGACGGGCCGGTGCTGCGTGATCGCGTTCTCGAGGTGGACCGTGCCGATGGCCGGGTAGGGGAACGCCGGGTCGCTCATGATCGCCATGTGCAGCGGGAAGGCGAGCATGTGCGGGTACGTCAGCGGCACGACGTCCTTCGTCGGGAACCCGCAGACCCCGGCGTACGCCGCCACCTCGTCCCTCTCGACCACCACGGCCGGGCGGGTGAACGCCAGGCCGGTGAAGTCCGCGGCGGGACGCTTGCGCACCCCGGGCAGCTGGTTCACGCCGGGTACGGCGGGCAGCGCGGCCCGGGCGAGCACGGCGAGCCCGCCGGTGCTGCCCGAGAGCGTGCGGGCCTCGTCCTGGGCGGCCACCGCGTCAGGCCCCCAGCATCATCTGGCCGCACACGCGGACCACGTTGCCGTTGACGGCGGTGGACCCGGGGGAGGCGTACCAGGCGATGGTCTCGGCGACGTCCACCGGGAGGCCGCCCTGCGCCATGGCGTTGAGGCGCTGGCCCACCTCGCGGGTCGCGAACGGCACGGCGGCCGTCATCTGGGTGACGATGAACCCCGGGGCCACCGCGTTGACGGTGATGCCGTCGGACAGCGTCGGCGCCAGCGCGTCGACGAGACCGATGACGCCCGCCTTGGAGGCCGCGTAGTTGGTCTGCCCGACGTTGCCCGCGATGCCGGCGATCGAGGCGACGCCGATGATGCGGCCGTTCGGCCGGATGGCGTCCTGCTCGAGGAGCTCGGCGGTGATGAGCTCGGGCGCGGAGACGTTGACCGCGATGACGGAGTCCCAGCGGTCCTCGCCCATGTTGGCCAGCTTCTTGTCGCGGGTGATGCCGGCGTTGTGGACGACGATGTCGACGCCGCCGTGCTTCTCCTTGACGTGGTGCGCGATGCGCTGCGGCGCGTCGGGCGCGGTGATGTCGAGGGCGATGTGGTCGCCGTCGAGCTCCTTGACCAGCGCGACGAGGTCGGAGGCGGCCTGCGGCACGTCGACACCCACCACGGTGGCGCCGTCGCGGTGCAGCACCCGCGCGATCTGCTCGCCGATGCCGCGGCTGGCGCCGGTGACCAGGGCGACCTTGCCGGTCAGCGGCTTGGTCGGGTCGGCCACCGGCTCGGCCGTGGTCGAGCCGGTGGTGCCGACGCGCACGACCTGGCCCGACACGTAGGCCGACTTGGGGGAGAGGAAGAAGGCGAGCGTGGAGTCGACCGCGCCCTCGGCGCCGGGGGCGACGTACACGAGCTGCACGGTGCTGCCGCGCCCGATCTCCTTGCCCAGCGAGCGCGTGAAGCCCTCGAGGGCGCGCTGGGCGATGCGCTCGCCTGTGGAGCCGGTGGCCTCGGGCGGCGTGCCGAGCACGACGACGTGCGTGCACGGCGCGAGGCTGCGCAGCACCGGGGTGAAGAAGTCGCGCAGGGCGCCGAGCTCCGCGGCCGAGGTCAGGCCGGTGGCGTCCAGGACGAGGCCCTTGTACGTCGCGCCGTCCTCCCGCGTCGTCGTGGCGGTGATGCCGAGGCCGTCGAGCACCTCGGGCAGCTGCTCCACGAGGCGGCCGGTGCCGCCCACGAGGACGGTGCCGTCGACGAGGGGCGCGCCCTCGACGTAGCGGTCCAGGGCCACCGGGCTGGGCAGGCCGAGGTTCTTGACGAGGAACTTGCCGACGGGGCTCGCGACGAACCCCTGGTAGCGGTCGGTCATGGTCAGACGTCCTCCAGTGCGCGGATGGTTCGGCGACAAGACGGTGCATGATGGGCGAGCAGTAGACTACTCACCAGTAGTAACGTGTGGTGCAACTCGGTGTCCACATTCCGTGACCTGGCGCTCACCGGGTACCGCCCAGGCCGCGGTCGCCGCCAGGATAGGCACACCCGTCGTCCCCAGGATCAGGAGCAGATCGACATGCAGGCCCAGACTCGCCGCGTCGCCGTCGTCGGCGGCAACCGCATCCCCTTCGCCCGCTCGAACAGCGTCTACTCGGACGCCTCCAACCAGGACATGCTGACCGCGGCGATCGACGGTCTCGTCGACCGCTTCGGCCTCGCCGGGGAGCAGGTGGGCGAGGTCGTCGCCGGTGCCGTCCTCAAGCACTCCCGCGACTTCAACCTGACCCGCGAGGCGGTGCTGGGCTCCAAGCTCGCGCCGACGACGCCGGCCACCGACATCCAGCAGGCGTGCGGAACGGGCCTGCAGGCGATCATCTACGTCGCCAACAAGATCGCCCTCGGCCAGATCGACGCGGGCATCGCCGGCGGCTCGGACACGACCTCCGACGCCCCGATCGCCCTGGGTGAGAACCTCCGCAAGATCCTCCTCGACGCCAACCGCGCCAAGGACCTCAAGGGCCGGCTCGCGGCCCTGGCCCGCATCCGCCCGGCGGACGTCGTGCCGACCATCCCCCAGAACGGCGAGCCGCGCACCGGCCTGTCCATGGGTGAGCACCAGGCGCTGACCGCCGTCGAGTGGCAGATCACCCGCGAGGCCCAGGACGAGCTCGCCGCCGCGTCGCACCAGCACCTCGCCGCGTCGTACGACGAGGGGTGGCAGGCCGACCTCGTCACGCCGTTCCGCGGCGTGGAGCGCGACAACAACCTGCGCGCCGACTCCACGGCCGAGAAGCTGGCCAAGCTCAAGCCGGTCTTCGGCAAGGGCGAGGCCGCCACGATGACGGCCGGCAACTCGACCCCGCTGACCGACGGCGCCTCCGTGGTGCTGCTCGCGTCCGAGGAGTGGGCGAAGGAGAAGGGCCTGCCGGTGCTGGCCTACCTCACGGCGTACGAGACGGCCGCCGTCGACTACGTGCACGGCGGCGAGGGCCTCCTCATGGCGCCCGCCTACGCCATGCCGCGCATGCTCGAGCGCGAGGGCCTCGGTCTGCAGGACTTCGACTTCTACGAGATCCACGAGGCGTTCGCCTCGCAGGTGCTCTCGACGCTCGCCGCGTGGGAGGACCCGGTGTTCTGCAAGGAGCGCCTCGGCCTCGACGCGCCGCTGGGCTCGATCGACCGGGACAAGCTCAACGTCAAGGGCTCCTCGCTCGGCGCCGGCCACCCGTTCGCCGCGACCGGCGGGCGCATCATCGCGAACGCCGCGAAGCTGCTCGCCGACAAGGGCGAGGGCCGGGCCGTCATCTCGATCTGCGCCGCGGGCGGCCAGGGCGTGACCGCCATCCTCGAGCGCCCCGCGGACTGACGCGGCGGCACCACCCGCACGCGACGACGGCGGCGATCCCCGGGTGGGGGTCGCCGCCGTCGGTCGTCGTGGCGGTCAGCCCGTGGTCGTGGCCAGCGCGAGGGCCGAGGTGACCATGTAGACCCGCACCTGCTCGGGCGAGATGCTCGAGACGGTCGGGATGCCCGGCGCGGCCTCCTTCACGAGGATGCCGACGCGGGCGAGCTGCAGCGCCCCGAGCCCGCTCGCGTAGAGGGTGTTCGAGAGCAGGATGGGGTCGGCCACGGAGAACTCCCCGGAGCGCACGCCGTCCTCGAGCACGCCGGTGAGGACGGCGAGGCACCCGGAGATGCCCCGGCCCAGCCGGAGCATCGCGCTCTCGCTGATCTCGTCCAGCAGCTCGGTGCCCGTCCGCCGCATGAGGGTCTGGGCGCAGTCGACGAACGCGGGGTAGCCCAGGCCGTACTCGATGAACGCGGTCACGACCGCCTCGAGGCGCTCGGGGGCGCGCTGCGACGTCGCGGCGCCGGCGGCCAGCGCGTCGCGCAGCTCCTCGAGGTAGCCCACGAGCGTGAGGGCGAAGAGCTCCTCCTTGCCCGTGAAGTGGCGGTAGACGATGGCGCGGTTGATGCCGACCGCCTGGGCGACGTCCTCGATCTGCGCGTCGCGGACGCCCCGTTCGTCGAAGAGCCGTCGGGTGGCCTCCAGGATGTCCTGCTCGCGACGACGCCGCCGCGTCGCCGCCGCCGACCGTCGCCGGTCCCCGCCGGGTGCCTTCTCCTGGGTCGCCCCGCCCGACTCGTCGGGCCCGCCCGGCCCGTCGGCCCCGTCGGCAGGGGGCGCCGCCGCCTCGCTCATGCGCGGCATCGTAGTGCAACGCGCAGTTGCACGGGCGTGGCACGCGTGTCCGCTCGCGGAGGGGCCCGCCCGTCGGTGCGGCGGACTAGCGTCGCCCACGGACGTCCGGGAGGAGGAGGGTGCGGTGAGCCGGTGGTGAGCCCGTGGTGAGCCCATGGTGAGCGGCGAGGTGCACCGCACCTGGCGGCCCGGGTGGCCCTGCCCGGCGACCGCCGTCCTGCGCCAGCAGCGCCACGGGGCGGGGGACCCGTCGTACGCGGTCACCCTCGACGGCGCGCACTGGCGCGCCCAGCGCACGCCCGAGGGCCCCGCGACCCTGCGCGTGCTGGCCCGGCCCCACGACGGCGAGGTCGACCTCACGTGCTGGGGCCCGGGCGCGGACTGGCTCGCCGAGGCGGCCCCCGGGCTCCTCGGGGCGGCGGACGACGTGACGGGCTTCCGGCCCCACCACCCGGTCGTGCGGGACGTCTGGCGTCGCCACGGTGCCTGGCGGCTCGGGCGCAGCGGGGTGCTGCTCGACGCCCTCGTGCCCGCGGTCATCGAGCAGAAGGTGACCGGCCAGGAGGCCTTCGCCTCCTACGCCGCGCTGCTGCGCCGGTACGGCGAGCCCGCCCCGGGGCCGGAACCGGGGGACCGGCCGGCGGGCGGACGGGCGCGGACCGGTGCGGGTGTCCGGCCGGGCCGCCCGCTCCTCGTGCCACCCGCCCCCGGGACGCTCGCGCTGGTGCCGTCGTGGGAGTGGCTCGCCCTCGGCATCGACCCGGGCCGCTCGCGCACCCTGGTGCGGGTGGCCCGGGTCGCCGACTCCCTCGAGCGGGCCGTCGGCCTCGAGCCCGCCGAGGTCACCCGGCGCCTGCGCACCGTGCCCGGGGTGGGCGTCTGGACCGCCGCGGAGACCACGCGCCGCGCGCTCGGCGACGCCGACGCGGTGAGCTTCGGCGACTACCACGTCGCCAAGGACGTGGGCTGGGCGCTGGTCGGCGAGCCCGTCGACGACGCCGGGATGGCCGAGCTGCTCGAGCCCTACCGGCCCCACCGCGCCCGGGTCCCGGAGCTGCTGGCCGTGGCCGGGCTGCGGCGCCCCCGGCACGGGGCGCGGATGTCCCCGCGCACCCACCTGCCGGTGCGCCGGCGCGGCCGGTGAGCGCCCCCGCGGCGCCGGACGGACGCTCGGCAGGCCCCTTGGCAGGTCCCGTACCCGCGAGTACCTTCCTCCCGCCGGGACGTGAGCCACGACACGACACGAGCGGTGCAACGGTTAAGGTGTGACCCGCGTAACCCCAGGGTGAACCCGGCGTTACCCCTGTGACCGCTTGAGGGAGTGGAACGGAGTGCAGATGCCCACCAGTCGTGCCCCGCGGCCGGCGTCACGACGTCGGCAGCCCGGCATCGCGTCCGTCGTCGCGGCCGTCGCGGTGGCCGCGTGAGCGCCCCCGGCGGGCTGCTCGGCGCGGGTGAGCTGCTGGCGCTGGAGGGTCCCGCGCTCCTCGCGGTGCTGCGCGACGCCGACGACGCGCTCGTGCTCGAGCGGGTGACCGGCCCCGACGGGGCCGCCCTGGTCGACGCCCTGGTGGACGCGCTCGTCGACGCCTCGGGCGCCCCGGACGGCGTGGACACCTGCGCCGTCACCTTCGAGCTCACCCGACGCGGTGCGCTGGTCCACCGCCGCACGGTCGTCGTCGACGGCGGCCGCGTGCACGCCACCGCGGGGGGTACGACGGGCCGCCCCGCCGCCGGCCGGCCCGAGGTCGTGGTGCGACTGACCGCCCTCGGCTTCGTCCGCCTGCTGACCGGTCAGGCCGAGGCGGCGCTCGAGCTGCTCGCGGGCCGCCTCGAGCTCGCCGGCGACCAGGCGACGGTGCTCCGGGCGGGTCGGGTCCTGCGCGTCCCGGGCTCGGGCGAGCCCCTCGTCGAGCCCGCCGCCCTCGACCCGCGTGCGGTGTCGTCCGTGCTGCTCGGGGTCCCGACCGGGCACCTGCGCGCGGTCATGGCGGGGCCGTTCCGCGACGTGGTGCTGGCCGAGGTCGCGCGACGCCTGCCGGAGCACGTCAAGCCGCGGCTGCCGGGCCTCGTGCGGCTCACGGTCGTCTTCCGCATCACGGGCGCCGCCGGCGGCGGCCACGACCGCTTCGTCGTGCGCGTCGCGGACGGTGCCGCCACGGTCACCCCGATCACGCCCGACCGCCCGGCGGACGAGGACCCGACCGTCGACCGCGACGCCACGGTGACCTGCTCGGGCGAGGACTTCCTGCGCGTGGCGACCGGCCACCTCAACCCGCTCACCGCCGTGCTGCGCGGTCAGCTGCGCGTGCGCGGCGACCGGGCCAAGGCCCTGCTGCTGAGCTCCGCCATCGACATCCCCCGTCCGAGCTGAGGAGCCCCCGTGTCCACGACAACCCGCAGCCTCCCGGGAGCAGCCCTGGTGGGCGACCTCCGGGGACGGATGCAGGCCGGCATCACCACCACCGGTGCCATGATCATCCTCGCCGTCGAGGCGACCCGCGCGATCTTCGTCGACATCGTCCAGCGCAAGTTCTCGTGGCAGGAGGCGCTGTTCCAGGCCTGGTTCATGACGAAGGTGTCGCTGCTGCCCACGATCCTCGTGGCCATCCCGTTCGGCGTCATCGTGTCGGTGCAGATCGGCGGCATCGCCAACCAGATCGGCGCGATCTCGTTCAGCGGCGCGGTCAACGGCATCGGCGTGCTGCGCCAGGGCGCCCCCCTGGTGACGTCGCTCATGATCGCCGGCGCGGTCGGGTCCGCGCTGTGCTCCGACATCGGGGCGCGCACGGTGCGCGAGGAGGTCGACGCGCTGCGGGTCATGGGCATCAACCCCGTGAACCGGCTGGTGGCGCCGCGGCTGTTCGCGGCCATCGTCGTGGCCCTGCTGCTCAACGTGATCGTGGCGGTGACCGCGATCGGCACCGGCTACTTCCTCAACGTGGGCAGCGGTGATGTCAGCTCGGGCACCTACCTGAACTCGTTCATCTCCTTCGCGCAGCCGACCGACCTGGTGCTCGCGGAGTTCAAGGCGGCCCTGTTCGGCTTCATCGCCACCATCGTCGCCGCCCACAAGGGCCTCAACGCGAAGGGCGGGCCCAAGGGCGTCGCCGACGCGGTGAACCAGGCCGTGGTGCTCAGCTTCATCCTGCTGTCCATCGTGAACGTCGCGGTGACCCAGGCCTACGTCATGCTCGTGCCGCAGCGGATCGCGTGAGGGAGGGACCGATGGCAGCCAAGATCCTCGACGCACCGGCCGACGGGCTCGCCCGGATCGGCGACTTCTTCACCTTCGCCGTCCGTGCGATCCTCGCGATCCGGTACACGCTCGTGCACTACCGCAAGGAGGTGCTGCGCCAGCTGATGGACATCAGCTGGGGCTCCGGCGCCATCATCGTCGGCGGCGGCACGATCGGCGTCATGGTGCTGCTCTCCCTGTCGGCGGGCACCTCGCTCGGCATCGAGGGCTTCAACGGCCTCGAGCTGGTGGGTCTGGCCCCGCTGACCGGCTTCGTGTCGGCGTCGGTGAACACCCGTGAGCTCGCCCCGCTCATCGCTGCGCTGGCCCTGGCCGCCCAGGTGGGGTGCCGCTTCACCTCGCAGCTGGGCTCGATGCGCATCCACGAGGAGATCGACGCGCTCGGCGTCATGGCCGTGCACCCGTTGCGCTACCTGGTGACCACGCGCCTGCTCGCCTCGATGTTCGCCATCCTGCCGCTCTACCTCATCGGTCTGCTCGGCTCGTGGATCGCCTCGCAGCTCTCGGTGGTCGTCGTGTTCGGGCAGTCGTCGGGAACCTACGAGTACTACTTCGACATCTTCATCTCGGGCCGCGACGTCTTCTTCTCGGTCGTCAAGATCGTCGTGTTCGCCGTGCTGGTCACGCTCATCCACTGCTGGTACGGGTTCAACGCCGGCGGTGGTCCTCAGGGCGTCGGAGAGGCCACCGGCCGGGCCATCCGGGCGAGCATCGTCGTCGTCATCCTCATGAACATGCTGCTGACGCTCGCGTTCTGGGGCAACGACCCCGGCTTCAGGATCACGGGGTGATGGCGTGAGCATCTGGCAGGTCCTCAAGGGCAACAACCGCGAGCCCGCCAAGGCGACGCTCGTGCTGCGCGGCACGGCGGGCGTGGTCGTCATCGGCATGGTCGTGGCGCTCCTCGTGCTGGTGGGCCGGGGCGCGTTCGCCGAGCAGTTCGACGGCACCGTCCAGCTCGACAACGCCGGCGGCGCGCTGCGCGAGGGCGCTGACGTGCGCTTCCAGGGCGTCATCGTCGGGCGGGTCCAGTCGATCCAGCACGGCGAGGAGGCGGACGCCGACACGGGCCGCGCGTACGTGGAGGTCGGGGTGAAGTTCGACCCCGAGCTGTCCTCCGACCTGCCGCGCAACGTGCAGGCCCGCGTGCTGCCGGCGACCGTGTTCGGCACGTCGTTCGTCGAGCTCACCTCGCCGCAGGAGACCACCGAGTTCCTGCGCGCCGGCCAGACCATCCCGCAGGACAACAGCGCGGAGACCCTCGAGCTGCAGGAGGTGCTGGACAGCATCGACCAGATCGTCACCGCGCTCGGCCCGGCCGAGCTGGCCACCACCCTGCGCAACCTCGCCCAGGCCCTCGACGGCAACGGCGAGCAGCTGGGACGCACGATCGAGCGTCTCGACGAGTACCTGACCAAGCTGAACCCGGAGTTCCCCCGCGTGCGTCGCAACCTCGAGCTGCTGTCCACCAACCTGGAGGCGTTCCAGCGCTACGCGCCGGAGCTCTTCGCGGCCACCGACGACATCCTCGTCGCCGCCCGCACGCTCGTGGAGCAGGAGCGCAACTTCGCCGCCATCGTCACGAACGGCAGCTCCGCCTTCGACGAGACGCGGGCGCTGCTGACGGAGAACGAGCAGGGGCTGGTCGACATGCTGCTGCGCACCGCGGTCACCGTCGACGTGCTGTACGACGAGCGCGACGACGTGGTCGCCGGGGTCCTGGCCGCCGCCGACTTCGGGCGCGGCTTCACCGAGGCCATGAGCTACGGCCGCTACGTGCGGCTCGACGCCGACCTGGTGCTGACGGGGCCGCAGGCCTACGGGGCGGCGGACTGCCCGTCGTACGGCGACCTGCAGGGACGGGGGTGCTGACGTGACCGGGCTCAAGAGCACGCTGGTCAAGTTCGTCGTCTTCGCGGTGGTCGCGCTCGTGCTGTTCGTCGGGCTGTTCCGCATGATGACGAACACCGTCGGCGGCGACCTGCGTGAGTGGACGGCGGAGTTCACCGCGGTGAGCGGCTTGCGCGAGGGCGACGACGTGCGCGTCGCCGGCGTGAAGGTCGGTCGCGTCGAGTCGATCGAGCTGGCCGACGACAACTCGGCGGAGGTCACCTTCTCCCTGCGCGAGGACCAGCCGGTCTACGAGCAGACGCTGGTCGCGCTGCGCTACCAGAACCTGCTGGGGCAGCGGTACCTCGCGCTGTCGGCGCCCGACGGCGACCGCGGCGACGAGCTCGACGAGGACACCCCCATCAGCCGGGAGCGCACCTCGCCCGGGTTCGACCTCACCGTGCTGCTCAACGGCTTCGAGCCGCTGTTCGAGGTGCTGGAGCCCTCCGAGGTCAACCAGCTCGCGGGCAACATCGTCGCCGTCCTGCAGGGCGAGGCGGGCACCATCGAGTCGCTGCTGCAGAACACGGCGGAGGCGACGGAGTACCTGGCGGGCAAGGACCAGGTCTTCGGGGAGGTGCTGGCCAACCTCACGCCGGTGCTGCAGAACCTCGACGAGCAGTCGGCGCAGTTCGACGCCACCGTCGTGCAGCTGCGCGACCTGATGACCGGGCTCGCGGCCCAGCGGGACGTGTTCGCCAACTCGATCGACAACCTGGGCAGCCTCGTGGCCTCGACCTCCGACCTGCTGGCCGAGATCCGCGCGCCCCTGGCGCGCGACGTCGCCAGCCTCGCCGACACCGCCGCGCTGCTGGCGCGCGAGCAGGACCGGGTCGCCCGGACCGTGGAGTCGCTCCCGCTGCTGCTGGGCGCGTACTCGCGGTCGATGTCCTACGGCGCCTACCTCAACATCTACCTCTGCAACCTGGGCGTGGACGTCGCGGGGGCGACGATCTGGGTGCCGGGCAGCGGGGGCCCCTACTCGGAGGCGTGCACGCCGTCATGAGCAAGCTGAACCTCGCGAACGCGAACCGCTACCGCGTCGGCCTCGCCGGCCTGGCCGTCCTGGCGTTCCTCGCCGCCGTCATCGGCGCGGCGTCGGGCCTGTCGATCGGCACCAAGACCTACTCGGCCATGCTGGAGAACACCGGCGGCATCCGGGTGGGCGAGGAGGTGCAGGTCGCGGGCGTCGGCACCGGCGACGTGACCGACATCGAGCTCGACGGCCAGGCCGTCCGCGTGACCTTCACCCTCGACCAGGACGTCGAGCTGGGCTCGGAGACGACCGTCGAGGTCAAGGTGGCCACGCTGCTGGGCACCCACTTCCTCATGGTCACCCCGGCGGGGGAGGGCGAGCTGCCCGACGACACCGTCCCGATGGCCCAGACCCGCGTGCCCTACAACCTGCAGGACGCGATCGACGGCGCGGTGGGCGAGCTCGACGAGTTCGACAGCGTCGCGCTCGAGCGCAGCCTCGCCGAGGTCACCGAGGTGCTCGACGTGACCGGGGACGACCTCGGGCCGGCGCTCGACGGGGTGCAGAGCCTGTCCGGTGTCGTCGTGCGCCGCTCCGAGCAGCTGACCACCCTGCTGGGCGCGGCCCGCCAGGTCACCCAGCAGCTGAGCGAGTCGACGCCCGACCTCATCGAGCTGATGCGCCAGGGCGACCTGATCCTCGACACCCTGCGGGTGCGGCGCGACGCGATCAACGCCCTCCTGACCGACATGACGGAGCTGGGCACCCTGCTGCGGGGGGTGATCGAGGACAACGAGGAAGCCGTGCAGCCGCTGCTCGCGGACCTCGACACGACGGTGGCGGTGCTGGAGCGGCACGAGGGCGCGCTGAACTCGGCGCTCGAGATCCTCCCCGCGACCGCCCGCTACTTCACGAACAGCGCGGGCACGGGTCCGTGGCTGGCGCAGTACACGCCCGGCGGCCTGCCGGACAACCTCGAGTGCGTCATCGAAAGGGTGTGCGTCCGATGAGCGGGGTCCAGCAGGGCGGGCGGTCACGCCTGCGGGCGCGGACGGCGGCCCTCCTCGCCGGTGGCGTGCTCCTCTCGACCGGCGGCTGCTCCGTCGGGGACGACGGCATGATCGAGGTGACGGCGCAGTTCACCACGACCTCCGGGCTCTTCGTCGGCAACGACGTCGGTGTGCTCGGCGTCCCGATCGGCACGGTCACCGAGATCGAGCCGCGCGGCGAGGTCGTCGACGTGACGCTCGAGATCGAGCCGGACGCCGACCTGCCCGCCAGCGCGGGCGCCCTCGTCATGTCCCGCTCGGTGGCCACCGACCGGTACGTCGAGATGACGCCGGCGTTCGCCGACGGGCCGCGGCTGGAGGACGGCGCCGTCATCCCGGTCGAGCGCACCCGCACCCCGATCGAGTTCGACGAGGTGCTGGAGACGCTGCGCACGTTCAGCGACGGCCTGCGCGGCCCCGACGGCAACGCCGACACGCTGAACCGGCTGCTCGAGATCGGCGCTGGCACGCTGAACGGGCGGGGCGCCCAGCTCAACGAGACGATCCGCCAGTTCGCGCAGGCGGCGGACTCGCTGTCGGCCAACAGCGACGACATCGCGGGCACGATCGGCGACCTCGACGACCTGACGACGCTGCTCGCGGAGAACCAGGGCACGATCAACGAGTTCCTGCTCAGCGTCACCGAGGCGACCGAGCTGTTCGCGGCCGAGCAGGACAACTTCGAGGCGTCCCTCGTCGCCCTGAGCGACGCACTCGCGGCGCTGGGCCGGTTCTCGGTCGAGAACCGCTCGGCCATCGCGACGACGACGCGGGGCCTGACCGGTGTGCTCGAGAACCTGGCGGCCCACCGCGCCCAGCTCGAGGAGACCATCGAGATCGGGCCGATGGCCTTCACCAACGTCGGCGACGCGGTCACCGACGAGAACCGTCTGCTGGTCAAGCTGCCCCCGCAGTACTTCTCGCCGGTGCAGCCGGTGACGGAGGCCCTGTGCGGTGCGCTCGCGTCGCTGCCGCTGGACGTGTGCGCGCAGCTCGGCACCAGCCCGGACCTGCTGGCGCTCCTGCGCCAGCTGGGAGGACTGCTGACGCCATGAGCCCCTTCCCCCGCACCACCCGGCCGCTGCGCCGCGGCACCACCGCCCTGGTGGCGGTGACCGCCGTCGCGATGGCGGCGGCCGGCTGCAGCCGCGTCGACAACCTGCGGCCCACCGCTGCCGGCGCGGACCGGTACCAGCTCACCGCGAGCTTCTCCGACGCGCTCAACCTCCCCGACGGCGCCACCGTCAAGGTCGACGGCGTGCAGGTGGGCAAGGTCGTCAAGATCGAGCCGGACGACTACCGGGCCCGCGTCACGATGGCGATCGACGACGACATCGAGATCCCCTCGACCTCGCGCTTCCGGCTGCGCTACACCACGGCGCTGGGCGAGGTGTACGTCGAGATCACGCCGTCCGGCGAGGGCGAGCTGCTCGCGGAGGGCGACACCGTCGACGACGCCAGCACGGCCGTGGCCCCCAGCGTGGAGGACGCCCTGGCGTCGGCCTCGCTGCTGGTCAACGGCGGCAACCTGGGCCAGATCCAGACCATCGTCAGCGAGCTGAACACGGCGCTCGACGGCCGCGTCGGCGCCACCCAGAGCCTCCTGGAGCAGACGGACATCTTCCTGGCGGAGGCGCTCGCCTCCACCCAGGAGATCGACCGGGTGCTCGACGCGCTCTCCGCGGCCTCGGCCACGCTGGACGCCCGCGAGGAGACGATCAACGCCGCGCTGCGGGACCTGCGCCCCGCCGCGCAGACGCTGACGGAGAACACCGACGACCTCGCCGCGCTCCTGCGCTCCGCCGACGCGCTGGCGATCACCGCCGACGACCTGGTGGTGCGCACCCGGGAGGACCTGGTCCTCATCGTCGACGAGCTGGGCCCGGTGCTCGACACGGTGCTGGCCGCCGAGGGCGAGCTGCTGCCCGCCCTGGACGACCTGGCGACGTTCTCGGCCACCCTCGACGACCGCACCCCGACGGACTACCTCAACCTGTACTTCAAGCTGCGGGTCGACTCCGTCCTCACCTCACCGCTGCCGGGGCTGGGCGACCTCCTCGGCGGCTCGACGCCGAACGGTGGCTGACATGTCCCGCCTCCTGCCGAGCAAGCTCGTGCTCAGCGTCATCGGCCTCGTGGTCGTGTTCGCCGTGACGCTGGCCTACATGCTCACGTCGGTCCTCAACCTGCCGCTCACGGGCCGGCCGGCGAGCATCTCCATCGACCTGCCGCGCAGCGGCGGCCTGTTCGAGGGGTCGGCCGCGTCGTACCGCGGCAGTCGCGTCGGGACGGTCGACACCATCCGGATCAACCCCGAGGGGGGCATCACCGCGACGGTGAGCCTGTCCGAGGGCACCGAGATCCCCGAGTCGACGCAGGCCCAGGTGCGGAGCCTGTCGCCGGTCGGCGAGCAGTACCTCGACTTCCGTCCGGAGGACGAGGAGGGCCCCTACCTCACCGACGGCGACCGGATCTCGGCCGAGGCCGTCGACATCCCGGTGTCCTTCGCGGAGGCCGCCGAGAGCCTCAACGGGTTCATCCGGGTGATCGACGAGGACCAGCTGCAGCTGGTGCTGGCCGAGCTCGGCGCAGCCACCGACGGCGTCGGTGACGACCTCGAGACCCTGCTCGACGCGACCGACAACCTGTCGGCCACCCTCGACGCCGCGTTCCCCGAGACCCAGCGCCTGCTGACGAACGGCCAGACGGTCGGCGAGCTGCTCGAGGGCAACATCCCCCTGCTCGAGCGGTTCTCGACGGCGGCGGCCTCGATCTCGGCCTTCCTGCGCGACTTCGACCCGCAGTTCCGCGAGATCCTGGGACGCACCGGCGCCGACTTCGCCAACGTCGAGCTGCTCGTGGCCGACCTCCGGCCGGTGCTGCCGCCCCTGCTGACCCAGCTCAACACGCTGGGCCAGGTGGTCTACGAGCGCGAGCCCCACCTGCGCGCGCTGCCCGACGCGCTGTTCTACGGCATGAGCCGCTTCGCGAGCGCCTTCGAGGGCGGATGGCTCAACGTCGACCTGTGGCTGCAGGGCGCCCAGGAGTGCGACTACCGCGAGTACCGCGGCGACCCGCGCTCGACGGACCGGCTGGAGACCTACGTCGACGGTCGCTGCGCGATCGGCGGCCCGGTGCGTCGCGGCGCGCAGTACGCGCCGCCGCCGCTCGACCGCTGACCCGGTACGCCGGGGCTCAGCGCCGCCGGCGGGGGGCGTCGGGCTGCACGCGCAGGGCGTGGAGCACGAGCGCGAGCATGTCGTAGTGCCCGACGAGGAGCAGCAGCTCGACGGCGCAGCGGTCGCCGAGCTCGGCCTGCACCGCGGCCCACGTCTCGTCGTCGAGGTCGCGGTCGCGCACCAGGGCGTCGGTGGCGCCCAGCAGCAGCCGCTGGCGCGGGGTCCAGCCCTCGGCGCCGGGGCCGTCGGCGACGCGCGCGACCTCCGCCTCGCCGAGACCGGCGCGCCGCGCCAGGCGGCGGTGCTGGGTGAGCTCGTACGCGCTGCCCGCGAGGGTCGCCACGCGGAGGATCACGAGCTCGGTGTCGCGCCGCGGGAGCCGGCCGCCGGGCATGAGGCGACCCGCGAAGTGCAGCCACCCCCAGAACAGGCCCCGGGTGCGCCCCAGCGTGAGGAACACGGCCGGCGGCTCGGTCCCGGTGAGGCGCCCGGCGGCGCGGGCCAGCAGCCAGGCGGGCACGCCCACGTCCCGGCGCCCACCGGGTGCCACGCGGGGCGGGGGAGCGCTCACGCGGCGTCCTGACGCCGGGCGCGCCCGACCTCGGGCAGCGCGGCGTTGGCGGCGCGGTGGAGCACCGTCATCGCCAGGCGGTAGCCGGGCGGGAAGAGGCGCTGCAGGAGGTGGAGCAGACGGATGTCGCTCGAGGTGTAGACCCAGAACCGGCCCTTCCGGACGCCCGCGACGATGGCCTCGGCCGCCTGCTCGGGCGTGACGGCGTGGCTGCGGAACCGCCGGAGCAGGCGTCGGAAGCGCGGGGTGGTCGTGTCCACGCCGGCGATCTGCACCGTCTCGGTGAGCGGCGTCGCGACCCCGCCGGGGCACACCAGGCTCACCCGGATGCGGTGCGGGGCGAGGTCGAAGCGCAGCACCTCCGAGACGCCGCGCAGACCGAACTTGCTCGCGCTGTACGCCGCGTGCCACGGCATCGCGATGATGCCCGCGGCCGACGCGACGTTGACGAGGGCCCCGCCCCGTCCCGCGTCGACCATGGGCGGCACGAGCGCCTCGATGACGTGGACGGGGCCCATGAGGTTGACCTCGACCATGCTGCGCCAGTGGTGCCCCTCCAGCGAGCGGACGGTGCCCCAGGCGGAGATGCCGGCCACGTTCATCACCACGTCCATGGGGCCGTGGGCCGCGGTGAGGTCGGCGCCGAGGGCGAGCACCGCCGTACGGTCGGAGACGTCCGCGGCGCGGACCAGGCCGACCTCGCCGCCCGCGGCGCGGACCTCGGCGGCGACGGCGAGCAGGGGCTCCTCCCGCAGGTCCGTCAGGTGCAGGCGGGCCCCCTCGCGCGCGACGCGCAGGGCCACGGCCCGGCCGATGCCGCTGGCCGCCCCGGTGACGAGGACGTCCCGACCGGCGAGCTCGAACGTGCGGCGCCACGGCCCCATGGTGGGTCTCCTCCCCGTCGACCGGGCCGCGCGGACGTTCGTCGGCGCCGGGGCCCGGGTCGGCCCAGCCTCGCACGGTGGCAGCCCGGGGCGGAAGGGTGCGGTACGGAAGGGTGCGGGGCGGGGGTCAGAGCAGCGGGCGCAGGGGAGCGAGGACGAACTCGGTGAACTTGCGGTGGGCCGAGCGGGCCTCCCACTCGTCGCCGCGCAGCTCCCAGCTGTGTCCCTGGTCGGAGAGGAAGATCTCCTCCATGGTGGCGGCGAACTCCTCGTCGATGACCTCGACGTTGATCTCGTAGTTGCCCTGGAGGCTGAGGCGGTCGACATTGGCCGTGCCGACGGTGGACCAGCTGCCGTCGATCGTCGCGGTCTTGGCGTGGACCATCGCCTCGCGGAATCGCAGGACGCGGACCCCCGCCTCCAGCAGCTGGGAGAAGTAGCCGCGCGAGATCCAGTCGGCCACGATGTGGTTCGACTTGTGCGGCAGCAGGATGCGCACGTCGACGCCCCGGTGGGCCGCGCGCACGAGGGAGTCGACGAAGTCCTGGTCGGGGATGAAGTAGGCGTGGGTCATCCAGATGTTGTGCGTGGCCCGGTCCATGGCCTCGAGGTACATCGAGCGGATGGGGAACATCCACAGGCGCGGGATGTTGCGGTGGAACCGGATGCGGGGCTCCCACACCGACGCGGTCTCGAGCAGCAGGGGCCGCTCGCTGCTGCGGAAGCGCTTGCGGCGGTGCAGGTTCCAGAAGTCGGCGAACGTGCGGGTCAGGTCCCACACGCCGGGGCCGGTGATCCGCACGTGGGTGTCGCGCCACTCCGTGGCGTAGGGCGCGCCGATGTTGTAGCCGCCGACGAACCCGGTCTCGTCGTCGACGACGAGGATCTTGCGGTGGTCGCGCCCGTAGCGCCGCAGGTCCCAGAAGCGCAGGCCCGCGCCGTACACGGGGTAGGGGAGCACCTTGATCTCCGGCGGGAACCGCTTGAACCGCGGGTCGACCACGAGGTTCGCGAAGCCGTCGTAGATGCAGTAGACGTCCACCCCGCGGGCGGCCGCGTCGACGAGCGCCTGCTTGAAGCGCTCCCCGACCTCGTCGCCCTTCCAGATGTAGGTCTCCAGCAGGATCCGGCGGCGCGCGCCCGCGATGGCGGCGAGCATGTCGTCGTACAGGTCCTGGCCGAAGGTGTAGGTGGTGACGGTGCCCTCGCCGATCTCGACGGTGGTCGGCGACGTGGTCGGGAACGGCTTGGGCTTCTTGCCGCGGCGGCGGTAGGAGTCGACGAACGTCATGCCGAGGGCGAGCGCCAGCTGCACCCCGAGGAGGGTGAGCAGTGTGCGCCGCAGCACGCGGAGGATACGGTCGGCACCGGCGCTGCGTGATCTCACGAGCGACAATCTAGCGAGGTCGGCGCCCGCCGACCGCCCAGGGAGGGAAGAGGTGGCGATGGCACGCCGAGGACGAGTGCTGGTCGTGGACGACGACGGGGACATCCGCGAGCTCGTCGCCCTGGTGCTCGAGCGCCTGGACGTCGAGGTCGAGCAGGCCTCCCACGGCCTGCAGGCCCTCGACCTGGCCCGCTCCAACCCGCCCGACGTCGTCACCCTCGACCTCGGCCTCCCCGACATCGACGGCATCGAGACGTGCCGGCGCCTGCGCGAGTTCAGCGAGGCGTACGTCGTGATCCTCACCGCCCGCGAGGAGAAGGCCGACCGCGACTCGGGCGCGGAGCTGGGCGCCGACACGTTCATGTCGAAGCCGTTCTCGCCCCGCCAGCTGCGCGAGGTCGTCGGCGCGGCGCTCGCCGAGCGGGGCCTGTCGACGGGCTGAGCCCGCCCCGGGGCGCGCACGCCGGACGGTCCTGTCGGTGGCGCGTCGTACGCTCGCACCCATGCGACCCGTCACCGATCTCGAGCGCCGGGTGGCGCCGTTCCAGGTCGTCTCGGACTACCAGCCGGCCGGCGACCAGCCCGCCGCCATCGCCGAGATCTCCCGCCGCATCGACGCCGGCGTGCAGGACGTCGTGCTGCTCGGCGCGACCGGCACCGGCAAGACCGCCAGCGTCGCCTGGGTGGCCGAGCAGGTGCAGCGCCCGATGCTCGTGCTGCAGCCCAACAAGACGCTGGCCGCGCAGTTCGCGAACGAGCTGCGCCAGCTGTTCCCCGACAACGCGGTGGAGTACTTCGTCTCCTACTACGACTACTACCAGCCCGAGGCGTACGTCCCGCAGACCGACACGTACATCGAGAAGGACTCCTCGATCAACGAGGAGGTCGAGCGGCTGCGCCACTCGGCGACCAACTCGCTGCTGACGCGTCGCGACGTCATCGTGGTCTCGACGGTGTCGTGCATCTACGGCCTCGGCACCCCGCAGGAGTACGTCGACCGCATGCTGCGGCTGCGCGTGGGGGAGGAGCGCGACCGCGACTCGATCCTGCGCCGGCTCGTCGAGATCCAGTACACGCGCAACGACCTGGCGTTCACGCGGGGCACCTTCCGGGTGCGGGGCGACACCCTCGAGATCTTCCCGGTCTACGAGGAGCACGCCGTGCGGGTGGAGTTCTTCGGCGACGAGATCGAGCGGCTCATGTCGCTGCACCCCGTGACCGGCGAGATCCTGACCGAGGACGAGGAGCTCTACGTCTTCCCGGCGAGCCACTACGTCGCGGGTCCCGAGCGCATGGAGCGGGCCATCAAGGGGATCGAGCTCGAGCTGGCCGACCAGCTCGAGGTCTTCGAGGGCCAGGGCAAGCTGCTGGAGGCCCAGCGCCTGCGGATGCGCACGACGTACGACATCGAGATGATGCGCCAGGTCGGCTCGTGCTCGGGCATCGAGAACTACTCGATGCACATGGACGGGCGCGCCCGGGGCACGGCCCCGAACACGCTGCTCGACTACTTCCCCGAGGACTTCCTGCTCGTCGTGGACGAGTCCCACGTCGCCGTGCCGCAGATCGGCGGCATGTACGAGGGCGACATGTCCCGCAAGCGCAACCTCGTGGACCACGGGTTCCGCCTGCCCAGCGCGATGGACAACCGGCCGCTGCGCTGGGAGGAGTTCCTGGAGCGGATCGGGCAGACGATCTACCTGTCGGCCACGCCGGGCAACTACGAGCTCGACAAGGTCGGCGGCGACGTCGTCGAGCAGATCATCCGCCCGACCGGCCTGGTCGACCCCGAGGTCATCGTGAAGCCCACGAAGGGCCAGATCGACGACCTCATCGGCGAGATCCGCACGCGCGTCGAGCGCCAGGAGCGCGTGCTGGTGACGACGCTGACGAAGAAGATGTCGGAGGACCTCACCGACTACCTGCTCGACGCGGGCATCCGCACGCGCTACCTGCACTCCGAGGTGGACACCCTCAAGCGCATCGAGCTGCTGCGCGACCTGCGGCTCGGGGCCTACGACGTGCTGGTCGGCATCAACCTGCTGCGCGAGGGCCTCGACCTGCCCGAGGTGTCGCTCGTGGCGATCCTCGACGCCGACAAGGAGGGCTTCCTGCGCTCCGACAAGTCGCTGATCCAGACGATCGGGCGCGCGGCGCGCAACGTCTCGGGTCAGGTGCACATGTACGCCGACCGCATCACGCCCTCGATGGCGTCGGCGATCGACGAGACGAACCGCCGCCGGGAGAAGCAGGTCGCCTACAACGTGGCGCACGGGGTCGACCCGCAGCCGCTGCGCAAGAAGATCGCCGACATCACCGAGATGCTGGCGCGCGAGGACGAGACGACCGAGGCCCTCCTGCAGACCTGGGCCGACGTGGGGCAGAAGGGCCGGGCCGGCGGGGTCAAGCCCCGCAAGGCGCCCGTGCCGGTGCTGGGCGACCAGGCCGTGGCCGACCGGGTCGCCGGCGCGGCGGGCCTGCCGAGCGCCGAGCTCGCCCAGCTGGTCCAGGAGCTGTCGGAGCAGATGAAGACCGCGGCCGCGGAGCTGCAGTTCGAGCTGGCGGCGCGCCTGCGCGACGAGATCTCGGACCTGAAGAAGGAGTTGCGCCAGATGATGGAGGCCGCGAAGTGAGGGTCCGCGCCGCGGCGTAGGATTCGTTGCAATGAGCAACGACCCGGCCGCCGGACGGCTGCGCCCCTACGTCGTGTGGGGCCTCGGTCTCGCGATCTACCTCCTCGCCGTCTTCCACCGCTCCTCCCTCGCCGTCGCCGGTCTCGTGGCGCGGGAGCGCTTCGACATCAACGCGTCGCAGCTGGCGAGCTTCGTCATGCTCCAGCTGCTGGTGTACGCCGTGATGCAGGTCCCCGTCGGCGTGCTCGTCGACCGCTTCGGCTCGCGGCAGGTGCTGCTGTGCGGCCTGGTGGTGCTCACCTGCGCGCAGGCCGGCTTCGCGTTCGCCGAGACCTACGCCGTCGCGCTGCTGGCCCGGGTGTTCGTGGGCGTCGGCGACGCCCTCGTCTTCATCTGCGTGCTGCGCCTCGTGTCGTCGTGGTTCCCCCTGCGGCAGGTGCCTCTGATGAGCCAGCTGACGGGC
This sequence comes from Nocardioides sp. ChNu-99, assembly GCF_029493445.1. Taxonomy (NCBI): domain Bacteria; kingdom Bacillati; phylum Actinomycetota; class Actinomycetes; order Propionibacteriales; family Nocardioidaceae; genus Nocardioides; species Nocardioides sp. ChNu-99. The sequence continues at coordinate 95,067 of NZ_JAHWBL010000007.1, forward strand.
ACGCTCGGCCAGCTCGGGGCCGTGGTCGCCGCCGTGCCGATGACGCTGGCGCTGGGGGCGTTCGGGTGGACCCGCACCTACCTGGGCGCCGCCGCCGTCGGCATCGTGCTGCTCGTCGCGCTGCTGGTGCTCGTGCACGACACCCCGACGCGGCGCTCGCTGCGCGGGCCGGCGCTGTCCCCCCGCGACACCCTCACCGGTCTGCGCGAGGCGTGGCGGCACCCGGGGACGCGCCTGGGCATGTGGATGCACTTCATGACGCCCTTCAGCGCGAACGCGCTCGGCACGCTCTGGGGCTACCCGTTCTTCGTGCAGGGGGAGGGCCAGGACGAGGCCGTCGCCGGGCTGCTGCTCACGCTCATGGTGGTCGCGGTCATGACTGCGGGGCCCGTGCTGGGCTGGCTCGTCGGCGCGTTCCCCTACCACCGCTCGACCATGGCCATCGGCATCGTGAGCGCGATGGTCGTCATGTGGGCGGTCGTGCTCGCGTGGCCGGGCGACGCCCCGCTGGCCGTGCTCGTGCTGCTCGTCGTGGTCGTCGGCGTCGGCGGCCCGGCCTCGATGATCGGCTTCGACGTGGCCCGCACCTCGAACCCCCTCGAGCGGCTCGCGAGCGCGACGGGGCTCGTCAACCAGGGCGGCTTCTACGCCACCCTGCTCCTGGTCGTCGGCATCGGCCTGGTGCTCGACTGGCGCACCCCGGGGGACGGCGCGACGTACACGCCCGAGGCGTTCCGCTGGGCGATGAGCCTGCAGTTCCTGCTCTGGGGCGTCGGGCTCGTGCAGGTCTGGCGCTACCGCCGCTCCGCCCGCGCGCACCTGCGCACGAGCGAGGCGACGGCCGCCGTGCCCACGTAGGCCCCGTCCGGGTCCGGCTCAGCGCGGGATCACGGAGAACAGGAACCGCTTGCGCACCATCAGCCAGATGAGGGCCAGCACCGCCGTGTGCACGAGCGTGCCCTGCCAGATCGAGCCCCGGTCCAGCCCCGGGATGTTGCCGACCGCGAGCACGAAGAACACGTGCACGATGAAGACGTAGAGGCTCGAGGAGCCCAGCGGCGTCCAGAACCAGCCGATCACCTTGTCGATCGGCTTCCACATCGTCGTCAGCACCGCGTAGGCCACGATGATCATGAGCGCGAGGTCGAGCAGGCGCCCGGGCTGCAGGAACACCCGGGTGTAGGCGTTGTCGTAGAGCCAGCCGTAGGCCCCCTCCGGGAACGGCGAGGCCGAGTAGCCGTACGTGTGGGCCAGCCACAGCCACACCAGGCTGCCGGCGTAGCCGAACACGAAGACCGCGCAGCCGATCTTCCCGGCCCGGGTCAGCAGCGCCCGGGTGATCTGGCGCCGGTAGACGCCGAGCACCAGTCCGTGGGTGAACGCGATCTGCCACGTCGGCAGGGGGAACACGGCCTCGAACTGCGAGGGCAGCGGGTGGACCTCGTCGAACGCGTTCCAGATGTAGAGCCCCCAGGAGATGGCCAGCAGCAGCCACCACAGCCCGCGCTTGACGAGGAACATCAGCACCGGCAGCAGCAGGCTCAGCACCACGAACAGGCCCATGATGTTGAAGACCCAGGGCCCCATCTCCAGCAGGAGGAACTGCCGCACCGCGTACCACGGCGGCGGGTAGTCGAAGAGGCGGGGCGCGTTCGCGTACAGGTCGTAGACCTGCCCCGTGACGACCTCGCCGTCCTCACCGGTGCCGCGGTCGGTGAACGTGGTGATCACCGTGGCGTCGATGAACGGCACCAGCCCGAGCAGGTAGACGAGCATGACGACGACGAGCGCCACGACGTACTGCTTGCGGGCCCGGCGCCACATCGTCACCGCGGTCGGCCACTCACCGAGCTTGCGCACGGTGGGCAGGTAGATCATGCCGAGCACGATGCCGGAGAGCAGCACGAACATCTCGGCGCCGGTGATGGCGCCGATCGCGTTGAGGGTGATGTAGGAGTACGGGCTCGCCACCTCGATGTGGGTGATGACCACCGCCAGGATGATCCACCCGCGGAACAGGTCGAGGCGCTTGTCGCGCGGGTCGTCCTCGTCGGGGTAGCGCCACGAGGGCAGCCACCGCCCGGCCGGGCCCGCCAGCGCGAAGAGCACGGCGAGCACGGCGACGCAGAAGACGATCCAGCCCATCTCGGCGCCGATGTCGTCCGCGTCGGGCAGGCGCCCCTGGGCGGTCGCCTCGTTGCCCGCCTCCTGGTCGAGGACACGGGTGACCGGCCCGAGCCGGGTGTCGGAGTCGAGCAGGTCGGGACGCAGCGCCGCGGTCAGCTCGTCGGTGCGGGTCGCGCGCCAGTCGACGGTGCGGTCGTCGGCCTCGGCCTCCGGGCGGCGCTGCTCCAGCCACGAGTAGCCCCGCACGAGGGGGTAGTCGGCCTCGGCCTCGAAGACCTGGCGCCACCACGTCTGCTTGATGTCGAGCTCGGGGTCGCCGGCGTCGTCGGGGATCCACAGCGCCCCCGTCTCGACCAGCATCGGCAGCTCGAACTCCTCGGCGAACCGCTCGTAGAACGGGGTCCGCTCGCCGTCACCGACGTAGTTGAACTGCTCCTCGAGGCGGTCGCGGTAGGCGTCCTCGGCGGGCACGCGGTCGAGCTCGAAGCCCTCGCTCGTCTCGACGTCGCCGGTCTCGCCGCCCTCGGTCGGGTCGAGGTCGTTGTCGATGCGACCCCGGTCCGGGCCGAAGTGGTAGAGCGTCAGGCCCACCCAGTCGACGGCCTCGGGGCCCGGCCAGTACGGGCCGTACGGGTCGTCGCCCTCGTCGAGGCGCCCGCTGCCGTCGGTGTCGAGCTCGGCGACCTCCGCCAGCCGGTCCGGGTCGACGTCGCCGTAGGCCGCGCCGTACGGGTAGCCCGCGCCGTACACCGGCGACCAGACCATGGCCGCGTGCGGCGTGGCGTCGTGGACGGCGTCGGCGACGGTGCGGAAGGCCTCGACGTACGAGCGGGGCTGCTGGCCCCAGCCGTACCAGGTGCCGTTCATCTCGGGCGCGAACCGCACGAGGAAGTAGGTGTCGAGGTCGTCGTGCAGCTCCACGAGCTCGTCGGCCAGGTCGGCGGCGTGCGCGTCGGTGAGGTCCACGAGCGGCATCACCGGCTCGAGGCTCACGACGGCGACCGCGCCCTGGGTCGCGGCCTGCTCCACGAACTGGCGCAGGTAGGTGCGGTCGTCGTCGCCGAGGGGGTAGTTGACGCGCTGGGTGTACAGCGACGGCGTGCGCCCCAGCCGGCTCGCGTAGTCGGCCGCCGAGTCCTCGGTCCACGTCAGGCCGGGACCGAACCAGGGGCTGCCGGCGGGCGGCAGCTCCGGGGGAGCGTCGTCGTCGGCGGCACCGGCGGGCGGGGCCGCCGAGACGAAGGACAGCAGGGTCAGCAGGAGCCCGAGGCAGGCCAGCACGACCGGGGTACGGCGGAGCGCACCCGACGCGGAGGCCCCTCCCGGGGCGCTCAGCCCCGGGGCGCGCACCGCAGCGTCCACACGTTCCGCCCCTCGACGCGCTCGTAGCCGAGCTCGTCGAGCGCGGCGAGCGCCAGGGCCAGACCCCGGCCGCTCTCGGCGTCCTCCCCGGGCATCGTCACGTCGCTCAGGTCGAGCGCCGCGGGCTGGCCGTTGTCGCTGATGGTGCCGAGCAGGCCGTCGTCGACGCGGCGCACCTCGAGCGTCAGCCGGCGCCGCCGGGGCTCCTCGTCGGCGGCGTACGCGTGCTCGACCACGTTGCCGAGGATCTCCATCGCGGCCATGACGAAGCGCAGCCGCTCGGCGTCGCCCACCTCGGGGTGCTCCTCCCACGCCTGGTCGAGGGCGTCGTGCGCGTCGTCGAGGGCCGAGGGCTCGGCGGCCAGGTCGAGGAGCAGGACGCGCGCGCCGTCCGCCTCGTCACCCTGGGGGGAGCGCTCAGACATCGAACGCGCTCTCCACGTCCGCCCGCGGGCGCAGCACCTTGTCGATGTTGGTCAGCTCGAAGACCGACAGCACCGCCGGGGTCGGTCGGGCGATGCGGAGGTCGCCACCCGCCTGGCGCGCCGACTTGAGACCGCTGATGAGCGCACCGAGCCCCGAGGAGTCGAGGAACGTGGTCTCGGCGAGGTCGACGACGACGCGGTTGGTGCCGCCCTCGATGACCCCGTTCAGCGTCTCCCGCAGCTGCCGGGCGGCGACCATGTTGAGGCGCCCGTGGGGCACCACGACGGCGATCCCTCGGTCGGTGCTGACGTCGATGTCGATCATCGGTCTCCTTCGCTGGCGGGGGAGGTGGGCGGCAGGGCGGTCCCGGCCGCGCCGTCGGGCTCGTCGGGGGCCTCGGCGGTCTCGGAGGCGTAGCCGCGGTAGCGGACGGCCCGGATGATGACCGAGAAGATGACCAGGTCGAACACGACCCAGACCAGGTTGAGCGACGTGCCGAGCACCGAGGCCTGGCCGACGGCCAGGCGGACGACGCCGACGACGGCGGCGAGGGTGAGCAGGCCCATCGCGATCAGCTGCGGACGCACGAGGTCCCAGCGCAGCCGCTCGTCCTCCTTGCGCACCTTCGGCGTCACGGAGAAGTCGAGGTCGCGCCCCAGGAACACGTTGCCGAAGGCGGACGTGACCGACTTGATCCACACCGGGAAGAGCGCGAGCGAGTACTGCTGGCCCCGCCACGTCGGACGCCCGGCGGCGGCGACGAAGAACAGCAGCTGGTTGACGACGAGGAACGGCACGAGGCGCAGGAAGAAGTCCGAGCTGAGCGCCTGCACCGGCAGCACGCCGATCGTCAGGTAGACGACGGGCGCGGCGATGTAGACCAGCGCGGCGAAGCCCGAGAGGTAGCTCCACATCGTCGCGAAGTACATCAGCCGCTGCGGCCAGCGCAGCCGCTTCTGCACCAGCGGGTTCTCCCGGAACATGACCTGCGCGGTGCCCTGCGCCCAGCGCAGCCGCTGGGTCAGCATCGACTCCAGGTCCTCGGGCGCGAGCCCGTGCGCCAGCACCTCGTCGTGGTAGACGGTGCGCCATCCGAGCCCGTGGATGCGCATGCACGTGGCCATGTCCTCGGTGACCGAGATGGTGGCCATCGGCATGATCGGCATGGCCTCGTCGGATCGGTCGACGTCGACCGCGCGCACGAGCGCCTCGACGGTCTCGATGGCGCCGAGCGGGGAGAGCGCCCGGGCCGTGACCCGGTCGATGCTCTCGAGGCTGACGGTGGCCAGCGACTGGTCGGAGGCCTCGGCCAGGCCCTCGAGCTGCGAGATGACCTCGAGGTCGGCGGCGACGAGCTGCATGTCCTCGGCGACCAGGCGGCGCCGGATCTCGCCGATGCGGTGCTGGAACCGGTAGGTGACGTCGAGCAGCGCCTCGCCCCGCGCGATCTCGCGGCGCGCGCGGTTCACGTCGTACAGCACCTCGTCGAGGGCCTTGGCGACCGCCGTCTCCTCGGGGCCGAGCTCCTTGCGGGCGCGGGCGACGACGGAGCGAGCGGAGCGCAGGGCGCGGTTCACGCCGACGCCGACCTCGTGCACGTAGCGGGCGATGCCGACCTGCATGAGGGCCTCGCGGCGGATGACGGCGTTGGAGCCGCAGAAGAAGGCGGAGTTCCAGCCGTCCTTGCCCTGCTGGATCGGGCCGTAGAAGAGGGGCGCCTGGCTGCCGAGCGGGTCGTCCTCGGGCACGTTCACGAAGTACTGCGGGGTCTGCACGAGCCCCACCTCGGGATCGGTGAAGTAGCCGAGGGTGCGGTCGAGGATGTCGGGGGAGGGCACCTGGTCGGCGTCGAGGATGAGGAGGAACTCGCCGTCGGTGGCCTGCAGCGCGTTGTTGAGGTTGCCGGCCTTCGCGTGGCGGGGCATGCCCGCCCAGTCGCCGGATCGGGTGATCCACCCGATCCCGAGCTCCTCGGCCAGGCGCCCCATCTCCGGGCGGTTGCCGTCGTCGAGGATCCACGTGCGGTGCGGGTGGCGGATGGCCACCGCCGCGACCGCGGTGCCGCGCACGAGGTCGATCGGCTCGTTGTACGTCGTGATGAAGACGTCGACGGTCGCGTCGGGGATCGGCGGCGGCGGCTCGCCCCGCTCCTTCAGCCGCCACATCGCCATGCCGAACAGCAGCGAGTCGACGAGGCTGTAGGTCTCGGCGATGACGAGGGGGACCGCGATCCACCACGCGGACCAGTGGACGGAGAAGAGCCACCGCCAGGTGACGTAGTTGATGCCCAGCAGCGCCGTGACGAGGACGATGACCCGCAGGAGCAGCAGCCGCCGCGACATCACCCCTCCTCCGCCTGGCGGAACACCGCCAGGACCGTGACGTCGTCCAGGGGGGTGCGCTCCCGCGCGAGCCGCCGGACCGCGTCGAGCAGGCCGTCCGGCGACTCCTCCGCGCGCACGAGCCGGGCCAGCTCCGGCCACGGGGTCTCGGGCGCGTCGAGGAGGTCGAGCACGCCGTCGCTGATGACGACGAGGCGGTCACCGGGGCCCACCGTGGTCGTGTGCTCGCTCCAGTGGTCGTCGGGGAAGACCCCGAAGGGGCGGTCCTGCCCGGTCAGCGTCGTCCACGACCCGTCGGGGTGCACCACCGCGGCGAGCCCGGAGCCGGCGTCGACCCAGCGGGTGTAGCCGTCGTCGAGGTCGACCGCGGCCTCGAAGACCGTGAGGAAGGCGCCCGCGCGCTCCAGGTCGGGGGTGAGGCTCCGCGCGACCTGGGTGGCGGTGACGCCGAGGTCCGCCCCCGCCGTCACCGCGGCGTGGGTGCTGCGGATCGCGGCGCGCGCGCCGGCGCCGAGGAGCGCGGCACTGGTGCCCTTGCCCATCACGTCGCCCACCCCGAGGTGCAGCACGCCGCTGCCGACGCCGTGGTCGAAGAAGTCGCCGCCGACGGCCAGGGCGGGCAGGCAGGTGCCGGCCGCCCGCCACGGTCCGTGCGAGACGGGCTCGGCGGGCAGCAGCGACGCCTGCACCTCGCGGGCCTGGCCCATCTCGGTCGACGACACGAGCTCGTGCTGCGCCCACGCGGCGAGGTCCGCGAGGTCGGCGCGACCCTCCTCGTCGAGGTCGCGCGGGGCGTCGTCGAACAGGCACAGCGTGCCGACGACGTTGCCCAGGTGGTCGGTGAGCGGGTGGCCCGCGTAGAACACGATGCCGCCGTCACGGACGATGTCGAGGTCGGCGAACCGCTCGTCGTCGCGGGCGTCGTGGACGACGAGCAGGTCGCCGAGCGCCTGGGTGGTGTCGCAGAAGGTCTGGGACCGGGGGAGCGTGCGCAGGTCCGTGCCCTGCGCGCTCGGCAGCCACGCGCGGTCGCGGTCGAACAGGGTGATCGAGGTGGCGGTCACGCGGAAGAGCTTGCGCGCGACGCGGGTGATCCGGTCCAGCTGCTCGCTGCCGGAGCCCACCACGTCGCTCACCCCGTCCACGGCGCGCTGCAGCGCGACGTCGCCGGGTTCGTCGTGCCGGCCGGGCTCGTCGTGCCCGTCCTCGCCGTCGTGCCCCGACGCCGTCGACCCGGGATGGGTCGACGGGGTGCCCTGACGCTCGTCCTGCATCTGCCGCTCCTCGAGTAGGTGCCCCCACGGCACCAGCGGATCGTGCTCGCTCCACGCTAACGTGGAACCTACCGCGCAGGTCACGACCGGTGCCGACGCGGCTCGCCGGGTACCGGGGCGGTCGGGGATGCACCAGATGCACGAGGGAGGCGCACGGGCGTGACGGAGCAGACGGGACGCACGGTCCTGGTCGTGGACGACGACGAGGACATCCGGTTCCTCGTGGTGACGGTCCTCGAGGAGGCCGGCTACACGGTGCTGGAGGCGTCGACCGGCGCGGAGGCGGTCGAGGTCGTGCGGCGCGAGCAGCCGGACCTGGTGACCCTCGACCTCGGCCTGCCCGACATCGACGGCATGGAGACGTGCCGGCGGCTGCGCGCGTTCAGCGACGCGTTCGTCATCATGCTGACCGGTCGCACGGACGAGTCCGACCGGCTCGCCGGCCTCGACGTCGGCGCGGACGACTACATGGTCAAGCCGTTCTCGCCCCGCGAGCTCCGCGCCCGGGTGGGCGCGTTCCTGCGGCGCTCGCGCCCCGCGGTGGCGGCCACGCCGGCCGGCACGACGGCCGCGCCCGCCGCACCGGCCGGGGCGTC
>NZ_JAHWBL010000070.1:0-16754 GCF_029493445.1 Nocardioides sp. ChNu-99
CGCGGGGGCGGCCGGCGCGGCAGGACGGGCCGCGGGAGCGGCCGGACGCGGTGCGCCGGGGCGCGGGGCGGACGACTCGGCAGCCGGGGCAGCGCCGCCGGCGGCCTTCAGCTCGGCGCCGAACTGCTTCTTGAAGCGCATCTCGACGGGCGGCTCGACGGTGGAGGACGCCGACTTGACGAACTCCCCCATCTCCTTGAGCTTGTCGAGGACGAACTTGCTCTCGACGCCGTACTGCTTGGCGAGCTCGTGAACTCGGGTCTTGGCCACGTTTCTCCTTCTGGCCCGTGACCCGGTTCGGGGGTCTCAGACCGTTGGTGGGTGTTGCAAACTCATCGCGAGGTACTCATCGAGTGCTCATGAGCTGCGTGCTCCAGCTTCTGGTCGCGGTCGCCCGGGGCGGGCGACCTCGTCGGTCGGTCAGGTCGTGGTGCTGCGTGCTGCGAGCGAGTCGAGGTGCTCGGCCACGGCGTCGGCGGGCAGCGCTCCCCCGCGCCGCAGGGCACGGGAGAAGGCCTTCCGCCGGACCGCGGTGTCGAAGCACTCGCGTGTGGGGTGCAGGTGGGCACCCCGCCCGGGTGCGGACGACGTCGGGTCCGGGGCGACGACCTCGCGGCCGTCGGTCCCGAGCCGCACGGTCACCCGCAGCAACTCGTTCTTCGTGGCCCGTGCCCGGCACCCGACACAGGTCCGGACGGGCCCCTCCTCCGCGAGGGAGGTGGTGGGGGTGTCCGGCCCCGCGGCAGACTTCCGCGCGCGAGCCACTCGTCACACTCTACTCCCCGCGGGGCGGGACGCCGAACTCAGGCCTCCCCGGCCTCCCCGGACCCGGCGTCCTCCTCGTCGGAGCGGATGTCGATGCGCCACCCGGTCATGCGCGCGGCCAGGCGGGCGTTCTGCCCCTCCTTGCCGATCGCCAGGGAGAGCTGGAAGTCGGGGACGACGACCCGCGCCGCGCGGGCCTCGGCGGAGACCACGGTGACGCTGGTGACCTGCGCCGGCGACAGCGCGTTCGCCACGAGGCGCGCGGGGTCGTCGGCCCAGTCGACGATGTCGATCTTCTCGCCGCTCAGCTCCGCCATCACGTTGCGCACGCGCTGGCCCATCGGGCCGATGCAGGCGCCCTTGGCGTTGACGCCGGGCACGGCCGTGCGGACCGCGATCTTGCTGCGGTGCCCCGCCTCGCGGGCGATGGCGGCGATCTCGACGGTCCCGTCGGCGATCTCCGGGACCTCGAGCGCGAACAGCTTCTTCACGAGGTTGGGGTGGGTGCGCGACAGGGTGACCTGGGGGCCGCGCATGCCCTTGCGCACCGACACGACGAGGCACTTGATGCGCTGGCCGTGCTCGTAGCGCTCGCCCGGGACACGCTCGCCCGCGGGCAGCAGCGCCTCGAGCCGGCCGAGGTCCACCATCACGTCGTCGGGGTTGCGGCCCTGCTGGATGATGCCCGAGACGATGTCGCCCTCCTTGCCGGAGAACTCGCCGAACTTGATCTCGTCCTCGGCGTCGCGCAACCGCTGGAGCATGATCTGCTTCGCCGTCGTCGCCGCGATGCGGCCGAACCCGGCGGGGGTGTCGTCGTACTCCCCCACCTTCGTGCCGTCCTCGTCCAGCTCGGCCGCGAGCACGCGCACGTGGCCGGACGTGCGGTCCAGCTCCACGCGGGCCTGCTCGCTGGCCCCCGGGCTCTTTTGGTACGCCGTGAGCAGCGCCTGCTCGATGGCCTCCAAGAGCACGTCGAGCGGGATCTCCTTCTCGCGCTCCAGCATCCTCAGGATGCTCAGGTCGATGTCCATCAGGCGTCCTCCTCCCCGGCGGAGCGCCGGTTGAACTCGATCTGCACGACGGCCTTGGCGACGTCGGCGTAGGCGATGCGGGTGGCGACCTCGCCCCGGGTCTCGGGGTCGATCTCCACCCCGGTCTCGTCGCTGGCCCCGATGCGGCCGGTGACGGTGCCGCCCTCGACGAGGGTGACCTTGACGAGGCGGTCGGCGTTGCGGCGCCAGTGGCGCGGGTGCACGAGGGGGCGGTCGACGCCGCGCGAGGTGACCTCGAGGGTGTAGGGCTGCTCGCCCAGCACGTCGGAGTCGTCGAGCACCTCGGAGACGGCCTTCGTGGCGGCGGCGACGACGTCGAGGTCCACGCCTCCGTCGCGGTCGACCGCGACCCGCAGCACCCGGCGGCGGCCGGCGGGGGTCAGCTCGACCGACTCCACGTCGAGGCCCAGCGCGCCCAGCGGCCCGGTCAGCGCCGCCTCCACGGACTCCACGACGGCGTCCTGCCTGCTGCTCACGGTGCTCGCCTCCTGTGCTGTTGTCGACCTGCGGCGCGCACCGCGGCCCGAGGGCGGCGCGCCGGACCACCATAGCCCGCGCGGAGCCCCCGCCCCCAACGCGCGGAGTGCCCCGGCGGCGACCCCGGGCGCCACCCCCGACGCGGACGGCGACGCGCGCTAACCTCGGCGCGTGCCCGCCCCGACCTCCCTCGTCGCGACGCGGCGTGCCGTCCTCGCGGCCCCCGCCCTCGCCGTCGTGCTGGCCGGGTGCGAGGGCGGGCCCGGCGACCTGCGCGACCTGGTCGGTGACGACGCGGCCGGGGCCACGGACGCCGACCGCGAGCGGGTCGACGCGGCCGTCGCGGCCGTCCTCGCCGCTCGCGGCACCCTGCGCACCGTGACGGCAGCCCAGCCCGGGGCCGCGGCGGCGGCCGCGGGCCTGCTGGCCCTCCACGACGCCCAGCTGTCGCTGCTCGACGACGGCGGCCGCAGCGACGCGGGCGGCGGCGCGGACGAGCCCTCGGCCGTCGGGAGCCCCACCGGTCCCCCGGACGCGGCGGAGCCCGCGCCCGCCACCGACCTGCCGACCGCCCTGCGCGCGGTGCGCGTCGCGGCGACCCTGGTCGCGACCCGGCTGACGGACCTGGCGGTCGAGGCCGACAGCGGCCTGCTGGCCCGCACGCTCGGCTCGATGGCCGCCGCCGTCGAGCAGCACCTCGCCGTCCTGCCGACGGGGACGGCCGCATGAGCAGCACCGCGGACGAGCGGGACGCGCTCGCCACCACCCTCGCGGCCGAGCACGCCGCGGTCTGGCTCTACGGCCTGCTCGGCGCCCGGGTCTCCGCCTCCGCCGAACCCGTGCTGCACGCGGGGCTCGTCGCGGCGTACGCCGCCCACCGCGGCCGGCGCGACCTGCTGGTCGCGCTGGTGCGCGACGACGGTGACGTGCCGGTGGCGGCGGCTCCGTCGTACGTCGAACCGGGCCCGCTCGACGACGTCGCTCAGGTGCGGGCCGCGGCGCAGGAGGCCGAGGCCGCCAGCGCGGTGACATGGGGAGCGCTGGTGGCGAGCACGAGCGGTGAGCGGCGTCGTACGGCGCTCGCGGGGCTGCGCGACGCTGCCGTGCGCCACGTCGCGTTCGGCGGGTCGCCCAGCACGACGGCCGAGGGGCCGGCGGCACCGGCCTGACCCGGCCGCACCCCCCGGGCGCGCGCACAGCCCCGGAACGCAAGGGCCCCGGAACGCGAGGAGCCCCGGCCTGGTGGCCGGGGCTCCTCGTGACTCGCGGCCCGATCCGCGAGATTCACCCGAGAGGTGCAGCGACGGACTCGGCCCCTCCGAGGAAGTCCCGAGATCTCCCTCGAGGGAGTCGAGTCCGGCGCTGCTGTCGAAACGCTGTGTCAGTTCGTTCCGTCCTGCACGAGTGTGTAGCCCGCAGCCCACGCCCGTAAACAGGAGGCCGTCTGCAGGTTCGTGCATTGCGAGAACCTGAGGGACGGGCGGCGCCTCACATGTGGCCGGTCTCCAGGTAGGACAGGTGCCAGGCGAAGGCCTCGCCGAGCAGGTGCGGCGTGTGCCGCGCGTCCGGGCGCGCCGCCTTCGCCCGCTCCACGTAGTCGCTGAGCCGGTCGCGGTAGTCGGGGTGGGCGCAGTGGGCGATGACGCGCTCGGCGCGGTCCGTCGGCGACAGCCCGCGGAGGTCGGCGAGGCCCTGCTCGGTGACGAGCACGTGCACGTCGTGCTCGGTGTGGTCGACGTGGCTGACCATCGGCACGATCGACGAGATGGCGCCGCCCTTCGCCGTCGACGGGGAGACGAAGAAGTTGAGGTAGGCGTTGCGCGCGAAGTCGCCGCTGCCCCCGATGCCGTTCATGATCGCCGAGCCCATGACGTGGGTGGAGTTGACGTTGCCGTACAGGTCCGCCTCGATCATGCCGTTGATCGCGACGACGCCCAGGCGACGCACCAGCTCGGGGTGGTTCGAGATCTCCTGGCTGCGCAGCAGCACCCGGCCCTTGTAGGAGCCCGGGTTGTCGAGGAAGCGGCGCACCCCCACCGGGGACAGGCCGAACGACGTCGCGGAGACCGCCGCCAGCTTGCCCGAGTCGAGCAGGTCGAGCAGGCCGTCCTGGATGACCTCGGTGAACGCGGTCATGCCCTCGAACTCCGCGTCGAGGAGGCCCTCCATCACCGCGTTGGCGACGTTGCCGACGCCCGACTGCAGCGGCAGCAGGCTGGGGGGCATGCGCCCCGCCGCGACCTCGTGGCGCAGGAAGTCCACGAGCAGCTCGGCCATGCGGTGCGACGCCGCGTCCGGCGGGTCGAAGGGGCTGTTGCGGTCGGGCGCGTCCGTCTCGACGACCGCGACGACCTTGGCGGGGTCCACCCGCAGGTAGGGGTCGCCGATCCGCTGCATCGGGTGGGTCAGCTGGATGGGGATGCGGTGCGGCGGCAGGGCCGTGCCGTGGTAGACGTCGTGGAAGCCCTCGAGGTCGCGCGGCTGCCAGCTGTTGACCTCGAGGATCACCTTCTCGGCCCGGTCGAGCCACGTCTTGTTGTTGCCCACCGAGCTGCCCGGCACCAGGAGGCCGTTGGGCAGCACGGCCGCCACCTCGACGACGGCCACGTCGAGCGGGCCGTAGAACCCGAACCACGCCTGCTGCGCCGAGTGCGACAGGTGCGCGTCGACGTAGTCCACCTCGCCGGCGTTGATGAGCCGGCGCAGCGTGGGGTCGCCGTTGTAGGGCAGCCGCTTGTCGAGGCCGTGCACCTCGGCGAGGCGGCCGTCGACCTCGGGCGCCGTCGAGGCCCCCGACCACAGCCCGACGCGGAACTCCTCGCCCCGTGCGTGCGCTGCGGCCATGCGCTCGGCCAGGGCGCCGGGGACCGCCTTGGGGTAGCCGGCGCCGGTGAAGCCGCTGATGCCGACGGACATGCCGTGCTGGACGTGGCGGGCCGCCTCCTCGGCGGTCGTGACGCGGTCGACGAGGACCGGGCAGGTGATGCGCCCCGAGGTGCTCACCGCGCTCAGCCCCGGACGACCTGCGTCACGCGGGCCACGACGTCGTCGACGGCGACGTCCTCCCGCTCGCCGCTGCGCCGGTCCTTGACCTCGACCACCCCGTCCGCGAGGCCCTTGCCCACCACCACGATGGTGGGCACGCCGAGCAGCTCGGCGTCCTTGAACTTCACGCCCGGGCTGACCTTGCCTGCGCGGTCGTCGTACAGGACGTCGAGGCCCGCCGCCGACAGCTCGGTGGCCACCCGCTCGGCCGCAGCGAAGAGCTCCTCGCCCTTCCCGGCCGCCACCACGTGCACGTCGGCGGGGCTGATCTCGCGCGGCCACACGAGGCCCGCGTCGTCGTGGTTGTACTCCGCGATGACCGGCACCGCACGGGAGACGCCGATGCCGTAGGAGCCCATCGTCACCGTCACGAGCTTGCCGTTCTCGTCGAGCACCTGCAGGCCCAGCGCCTCGGCGTACTTGCGGCCCAGCTGGAACACGTGGCCCATCTCGATGCCGCGCGCGAGCTCCAGCGGCCCCGACCCGTCGGGGGCCGGGTCGCCGGCGCGCACCTCGGCGGCCTCGATCGTGCCGTCGGGGGTGAAGTCGCGCCCCGCGACGAGGTCGATCACGTGCTGGCCCTCGACGTTGGCGCCGGTCACCCAGCGGGTGCCCGTCACGACGCGGGGGTCGACGAGGTAGCGGATGCCGGTCTCGGACTCCTCGCCGAGCACGGTGCGCCCGCCGTGGGCGGGACCGATGTAGCCCTTGACCAGCGCGGGGAACGCCTTCATCTCCTCGTCGGTCATGGGCTCGACCGTCGTCGGCTCCAGCTGGCCCTCGAGGCGCTTCTGGTCGACCTCGCGGTCGCCGGGTACGCCGACGGCCAGGGGCTCGCGGCTGCCGTCGGGGTGGGTGAGCACCAGCAGCACGTTCTTCAGCGTGTCGCCGGCCTCCCACGGCCGGTCGTCGCGGGGGAAGGCGCCGTCGAGGTGGTCGACCAGCGTGGCGATCGTCGGCGTGGCCGGGGTGTCCTCCGCGTGGGCGGCGGGGACGTCGTCGTACGGCAGCGGCTCGGGCGCGAGCGTCGTGACGGCCTCGACGTTCGCGGCGTACCCCCCGGGGCTGCGGACGTAGGTGTCCTCGCCGACGTCGAGGCGCGCGAGGAACTCCTCGCTGCGCGAGCCGCCCATCGCGCCCGACGTGGCCTTGACGATCGCGTAGTCGAAGCCGAGGCGGTCGAAGATCCGCACGTACGCCGCGCGGTGGGCCTCGTAGGAGCGCTCCAGCCCCGCGTCGTCGACGTCGAAGGAGTAGGAGTCCTTCATGACGAACTCGCGACCGCGCATGAGGCCGGCGCGGGGGCGCGCCTCGTCGCGGTACTTGGTCTGGATCTGGTAGAGCCAGACCGGCAGGTCCTTGTAGGAGGAGTAGAGGTCCTTCACCGCGAGGGTGAACATCTCCTCGTGGGTGGGGCCCAGCAGGTAGTCGGCGCCCTTGCGGTCCTTGAGGCGGAAGATCCCGTCGCCGTACTCGGTCCAGCGGTTCGTCGCCTCGTAGGGCTCCTTGGGCAGCAGGGCCGGGAACTGCAGCTCCTGGGCCCCGATGCCGTCCATCTCGTCGCGCACGATCTGCTCGACCTTGCGGTAGACGCGCAGGCCCAGCGGCAACCACGTGTAGATCCCGGGCGCGGCACGGCGGATGTAGCCCGCGCGGACCAGCAGCCGGTGGCTCGGCACCTCCGCGTCGGCGGGGTCGTCGCGGAGCGTGCGGACGAACAGCTGGGACAGGCGCAGGATCATGCCCCGAAGGCTAGCGGGACGCCCGCGCCCGGCTCGCGGGGGTTTGCCGGCCCCCGGCCCCCCCGCCGGACCCCCCGCCGGGCTCAGCGACCGGCGGCGCGCAGGGCGATGCGGATCATCGGCACCTGCAGGGGCAGGCGGGCGACGGTGCCCCAGCGGTAGACCTGGTTGCGGCTGCGGCGCGCGCGCCACGCCATGGTCACGTTGCCGGGGAAGACGCCGGCCAGCAGCGCAGCGCTGGCGAGGCCGGCGGCGGGACGCGTGCGCGGGTGCAGCAGCCCGGCGGCGCACACCAGCTCGGCGACGCCGGAGCCCTTGATGAGCGCCGTGTGGGCGGGCAGCGCCCGCGGCATCAGCGGCTCGAAGGTCTCCGGTCGCACGAGGTGCACGACGCCGGAGACGGCGAAGCCGGTGGCGAGGCCCGCGGCCCCGAGGGTGAGCGGCGGGGTGCCGGCCGAGGTGGTCATGCCGCGAGGCTACCGCCGGGTACGGCGCGCCCGCCCGCCGTCCGGCCCGCGGGCGTCACATCATCACGGTCGTGAACCGGGCGGTCTCGGCGAAGCCCACCCGCGCGTAGGTGCGGCGCGCCGCGGTGTTCCACTCGTTGACGTAGAGGGACACGACGGGGGCGACGTCGGCGCGCACCGCCGCCACCACGGCGGCCATCCCCGCGGCCGCCAGACCGCTGCCCCGGTGCTCCGGCGCCACCCATACGCCCTGCACCTGCGCGGCGTACTCGGTCGCGCACGCGACCTCGGCCTTGAACACCACCCGGCCGCGGCCGTCGAAGCTGGCGAACGACCACCCCCGCGCCACGAGCTGGGAGACCCGGGCGCGGTAGAGGTCGGCCCCGCCGCCGCGCTCCGGCGAGACGCCCACCTCCTCGGTGTACATCGCCACGCACGCCGGGTAGAGGGCGTCGAGGTCGCTGCGCGTCGTACGACGCACCGCGGGGTCGGGCGCGACGTGGGGCGCCGTGCGGATCTCGAGGTGCGGCTGGCCCGCGCGCACCTCCCGGGCGCGGCCCCAGCGGCCCTGCACCTCCGACCAGAAGGTGTCGACGGCGACGCGGGGGCCGACGATCGTCGACACCGACCGGATGCGGTGCTGGGCGTGCTCGGCGAAGGCGAGGGCGGCCTCGGCATCGGCCTCGACCGGCACCAGGTTGGCCGCGACGTGGCAGGCGGCGACGAGCTCGCCCCCGGCGTACCGGCCCCAGACCTCGCCGCCGAGCCAGCGCGGCTGCAGGTGGGTGGTGCGGGCGCGGTGGGCGGCGAAGACGTTGACGACCGGGTCCCGGTCGACGAGGCGCAGGAACTCCTCCACGTCGGCCGGGCCGAGCACCCGGATGCCCTGCCTCGTCGTCACCACGGAGCGAGCCTAGTCGTCGCCCCGCTGGTCGGCCCGGTGGTCGGCCCGGTGGTCGGCCCGCTGGTCGGCCGGCTCAGGAGACGGAGACCTCGGCCCCGGCGCCCTCGACGGGCTCCATGGACTCGGCGATGCGCAGGGCCTCCTCGATGAGGGTCTCCACGATCTGGCTCTCGGGCACGGTCTTGACGACCTCGCCCTTCACGAAGATCTGCCCCTTGCCGTTGCCGGAGGCGACGCCGAGGTCGGCCTCGCGGGCCTCGCCGGGACCGTTGACGACGCAGCCCATGACGGCGACGCGCAGCGGCACCTCGAGGCCGTCGAGGCCCGCGGTGACCTGCTCGGCGAGCGTGTAGACGTCCACCTGGGCGCGGCCGCAGGAGGGGCAGGAGACGATCTCGAGGCGGCGCGGGCGCAGGTTGAGCGACTCGAGGATCTGCAGGCCGACCTTGACCTCCTCGACGGGCGGCGCCGACAGCGAGACCCGGATGGTGTCGCCGATGCCTTGGCTGAGCAGCGCGCCGAACGCGGTGGCGGACTTGATGGTGCCCTGGAAGGCCGGGCCCGCCTCGGTCACGCCGAGGTGCAGCGGCCAGTCGCCCTCGGCGGCCAGCAGTTCGTAGGCGCGGACCATCACGACGGGGTCGTTGTGCTTCACCGAGATCTTGAAGTCGCGGAAGCCGTGCTCCTCGAAGAGCGACGCCTCCCACTTCGCCGACTCCACCAGCGCCTCGGGCGTGGCCTTGCCGTACTTGTCGAGGATGCGCTTGTCGAGGCTGCCGGCGTTGACGCCGATGCGGATCGAGGTGCCGTGGTCCTGCGCGGCGCGCGCGATCTCCTTGACCTGGTCGTCGAACTTGCGGATGTTGCCCGGGTTCACGCGCACCGCCGCGCAGCCCGCCTCGATGGCGGCGAAGACGTACTTCGGCTGGAAGTGGATGTCGGCGATCACGGGGATCTGCGACTTGCGGGCGATGGCCGGCAGCGCGTCGGCGTCGTCCTGGCTGGGGCAGGCCACCCGCACGATGTCGCAGCCCGACGCGGTGAGCTCGGCGATCTGCTGGAGGGTGGCGTTGACGTCGGAGGTCAGCGTCGTCGTCATCGACTGCACCGAGATGGGGTGGTCGCTGCCGACCCCGACCGAGCCGACCTGGATCTGGCGGGTCGTGCGACGGGGCGCCAGGACCGGCGGCGGGGCAGCCGGCATGCCGAGGGCGACAGTGCTCATGCCCTCGATGCTACGCGGGCCTGCGAGCGCTCAGGAGTACGGGCTGAGCGGCACCACGAGGTCCCCGACGATGAGCACGACGCCCATCACGAGGATGGCCGAGCCCACGACGTACGCGACCGGCAGCAGCTTCGCCACGTCCACGTGGCCGGGGTCGGGACGACGTCGCAGCCGGGCAAACCCGCGGCGCAGCGCCTCGTAGAGGGCCCCGGCGATGTGGCCGCCGTCGAGCGGCAGGAGCGGGATGAAGTTGAACATCCCGATGAAGAAGTTGAACCCGGCGATCAGCAGGAGGAGGAAAACGACCTTCTCGGTGACCGGGAAGTCCTCCAGCGCCGTCGTCTCGCCCGCGATGCGTCCACCGCCGACGATCGAGACGGGGCTCTCGGGGTCGCGCTCCTGCAGGCCCACGATGGCCCTGGCCACGCCGTACACCTTGACGGGCAGCTCGCCGAGCGCCCGGACGGTGCGGACGGCCATGCCGCCCATCTCCTCGAGCGTGTAGAGCACGCCTCCCGTCGCGAGCTCGGTGCGCGGGGTGATGCCGAGGAACCCGACCGGCTCGGTGACCTCCGGGTCGTCGGCGGTCGGGCGGGGCGTGACGAGGGTGTTGGTCGTCAGCGTCATGCGCTGCCCGTCGCGCACCACGTCGATCGCCGCGGCGCCGTCGGAGTTGCCGCGGATCAGCGTCTGCAGCTGCTGCCAGTCGGTGACCTCGGCGCCGTTGAAGCCCACGATCTCGTCGCCCTGCTGCAGGCCGGCCGCCTCCGCGGGGGTGTCGGGGTCACCCGTCTCGCAGACCCGGCCCGTCTCGTCGGCGGGGACGACGCACGGCGAGACGGCCTGGACCGTGGTCGTGGTCCGCACGTCCTCGACGTTGCCGTAGGTGGCGAAGAGGCCCGCGAAGATGCCGAAGGCGATGAGGATGTTGACGCTCGGCCCGGCCGCCATGACGACGACCTTCTTCCACCACGTCAGCTTGTAGAACAGCCGGTCGGCGTCCTCGGGGCCGATGGTCTCCCACTCGGCAGCGCGGGCGTCGCTCACCAGCTGGGTGAACATCCCGGTGTTGGACTTGCGCACCCGGTAGACCGGCCGGCCGTCGGGGTCCACCCCGACCTGGTCCGCGTGCTCGTCGCCGCCCGGCGGCAGCATCCCGACGATCTTGACGTAGCCGCCGAGCGGGATGGCCTTGACGCCGTACTCCGTCTCCCCCACCTGCTTGCTCCACACGGTGGGGCCGAACCCGATGAAGTACTGCGTCACCTTCGCCCCGAACGCCTTCGCCGGGACCATGTGGCCGAGCTCGTGCAGGCCGATCGAGACGAGGATGGCGACGACGAAGACGACGACCCCGAGGGTGTAGAGCAGCACTTCGGTCATGCGGGGTCCTTCAGTGGGCGGGGCGCTCGGAGGGGGCGACCAGGGCGGCGGCGGTCTCGCGCGCCCAGGCGTCGGCGGCGAGCACGTCGTCGACGGTGAGCGACTCCGTCGAGAGTACGTCGTGCGCCCCCAGCACGCGCGCGATCGTCGGGACGACCTCGACGAACGGCAGCCGGCCGGCGAGGAACGCCTCGACGCACACCTCGTTGGCCGCGTTGTAGACGGCCGGCGCCGTGCCGCCGGCGGCACCCGCCTCGCGGGCCAGCGCGACGGCCGGGAACGCCTCGTCGTCGAGGGGCGTGAACTCCCACGTCTCGGGGCGCGACCAGTCGACGGCCGGGGCCGCGCCGGGGACGCGCTCCGGCCAGCTCAGGCCCAGCGCGATGGGGATCGTCATCGTCGGCGGGCTGGCCTGCAGCAGCGTCGAGCCGTCGACGAACTCGACCATCGAGTGCACGACGCTCGTGGGGTGCACGACCACGGCGATGCGCTCGAGGGGCAGCCCGAAGAGCAGGTGGGCCTCGATCACCTCGAGACCCTTGTTGACGAGGGTGGCGGAGTTCACGGTGATGACCGGGCCCATCGCCCACGTCGGGTGCTGCAGCGCCTGCTCGGGCGTCACGTCCGCCAGCTCGTCGCGGCTGCGGCCGCGGAACGGGCCGCCGGACGCGGTCAGCACGAGGCGGCGTACCTCGTCGGGGGTGCCGCCCCGCAGGCACTGGGCGATCGCCGAGTGCTCGGAGTCGACGGGGACGATCTGGCCGGGCGCGGCGGCGCGGGTGACGACGGCGCCCCCGACGATGAGCGACTCCTTGTTGGCCAGCGCGAGCGTGGTGCCCGCCTCCAGGGCGGCGAGGGTGGGGCGCAGCCCGACCGCCCCGGTGATGCCGTTGAGCACGACGTCGGCGGCCATGCCGGCGGCCTCGACGGAGGCCTGCTCCCCCAGTCCGGCGTACGCCGGCGCGAGCTCGTCGACCTGCGCGTCGAAGAGGTCGGGGTTCGACCCGCCGGCCGTCAGGCCCACCACGCGGTAGCGGTCGGGGTGGCGGCGCACCAGCTCGATGGCCTGGGTGCCGATCGACCCGGTGGAGCCGAGGATGACGACGTCGCGGCGGGGATGGCTCACCCGGGAAGTGTGGCAGCCCGGGGGCCGGCCCCGCCCCTCACCCCGCGCGGCTGGCGGGACGCGACAGGATGGCGGGGCACCTGTCCACCACCGACGCCCCCGGAGGCCGTCTTGATCTTCATCACCGCCGTCTTCCCCGTGAAGCCCGAGCACGCCGACGCCTGGCCGGAGCTCACGGCCGACTTCACCCGCGCCTGCAACGCCGAGCCCGGCTGCAAGTGGTTCTTCTGGTCCCGCTCGGTCGAGGACCCGACCGAGTACGTGCTGGTCGAGGCGTTCGCCGACGGCGACGCCGGGGCCGAGCACGTGCGCTCCGAGCACTTCCGCACCGCGACGCGGACGCTGCCGCAGTACCTCTCCGCGACGCCGCGCATCGTCAGCCAGAGCGTGGACCAGGACGACTGGTCCGAGCTCGGCGAGATGGCGGTGCCCGGGGCCTGAGCCCGGGCCGGCCCGCCTCAGCCGACGAGGCGGACCGTGCGCCCCCCGAGGAGGGCACCGAGGCGGCGCCCCACCTGGGTGCCGGCCTCGGGCACCTCGGGGAGCAGCACCGCTCGCTCCCCCACGACGTACGCCGTCGCCGTCGCGGCCGCCGCGTGCGCGTCCGGCGCCGCGCCCGGGGCGGGCTCGTCCTCGCGCGACGCCGGTGCGGGGTCGGTGCGCCCGGCGCGCAGCGCCAGGTCCCAGTCGACCTCGACCTCCGGGTCGACCGGCGTCGGACCGCGGTAGAGGACGGCGGCCGGTCGGTGCACGTGGCCGGGCCACTCGTGCGCCGTGACGACGACCTCCGGGCGGTGCCGCACCGCGAGGGTCGCGGCCGACGGGTGGTGACCCGGGACGCCGACGGCGTCCGCGTGCACGCGGTCCACGAGCACCGGCAGGGCGCGCAGGCGCAAGGTGGCCAGCAGGGTCAGCAGCTCGTCGTACTCGTCCGGCAGCGCCACGAGCACCGTCGAGCCGGGGACCGTGCCGAGGGCCCGCAGCGCCCCTGCGAGGGCCGCGACCTCCTCGGTGAGCGTGGCGAAGTCGACCGTGCGGGTCGGCGTCTCGACCGCCGGCTCGGTGGCGCGGCCGCGCACGACGTGCAGGTCCAGGGCGTCGAAGGCGAGGTTCGTCACGCAGGTGAGCCTACGGCGCCGCCGGACCCCACGGGGCGCCCACGTAGGGCACGGTGGGTCAGGCCGCGCGGACCGCGTCGGGCGCACGGCGGGCGGCCACGACCTCGCGGTAGTGCCGCAGCAGCAGCGCGTTCACGGCCGCCCAGGAGCGGCCCTCGACGCTGCGCCGGGCCGCGAGGGCGACACGGCGGCGCAGGGCCGGCTGCTGCGCCAGCAGCGCGACGTACGACGCGAGCGCCGCCCCGTCGCCCGGCTCGTAGAGGAAGCCGGCCGTGCCGTCGTCCACGACGTCCACGGGCCCGCCGGCGCGCGGCGCGACGACGGGCACGCCCGACGCCAGCGCCTCCTGCGCGGCCTGGCAGTAGGTCTCGTGGCGGCCCGTGTGCACGAAGACGTCGAGGCTGGCGTAGGCCGCGCCCAGCTCCTCGCCGTGCAGGACGCCGAGGAACGCGGCGCCCGGCAGCAGGGCGCGCAGCCGCTCCTCCTCCGGCCCCCCGCCGACGATCACCACGCGCACGCCGGGCAGGCGGTCGACGTGGGCGAGCAGCTCGAGCTCCTTCTCCGGCGCGAGCCGCCCGACGTAGCCGACGAGCACCTCGCCGTGCGGCGCGAGGCGCGAGCGCAGCTCCTCGTCGCGGCACGCGGGGTCGAACTGCGTGAGGTCGACCCCGCGTGGCCAGTGGCCCAGACCGGCGACCCGCATCGCCTCCAGCTGGCGCAGGCTCGCGGTCGAGGGGGCGAGCGTGCGGTCGACGCTCGTGTGGATGCGACGCGTGAGGTAGGCCATCGCGCGGGTGCCGCCGGCGATGCCGTAGCGGTCGGCGAACCCGACCAGGTCGGTCTGGTAGATCGCGACCGTCGGGATGCCGAGGTCGTTCGCGGCCCGCGCGGCCTGGTAGCCGAGCGTCGCCGGCGAGGCGATGTGCACGACGTCGGGGCGGTAGCGCTCCATGACGGCGCGCAGCCGCCGCCGGGTCTCCAGGCCGATGCGGAAGTCGCGGTAGAACGGCAGGTGCGCCCCCCGGCAGGTCGTGACGGGGAACCCGGCGTACGTCGCGGGGCCGGTCGGCGCGACGAGCTCGGCGTCGTGCCCCTCGGCCGCCAGGTGCTCGAGCACGCGGCGCACGGAGTTGGTGACCCCGTTGACCTGCGGGAGGAACGACTCGCTGACCACGAGCACGCGGAGACGACCGGCCGCGGCGGTGGGCGTGGGCAGGGTCGTGACGCTGCCGTGGCGACGGAGGGTACGGCGGGACGCGGCCCGCACGGGCCGGCGGGGCGAGGCCGTCGTCGCGCCGGCCGGCCGGCGGACGGGGGCGGTGGTGAGGCTGCGGCGCATCGCACGTCCCTTCGCACGCGAGGCCCCCCGGGCGCAGGCGTCGCCGCCGCGGGGAGTGCTGTCACGACGGGACGCTAGGCACGTCCGCGAACCGCGGGGGTGGGCCGCGGTGGACGCCAGTTGAACCGGGCGGGAACCTCGGCCACGACCGGTGACGGGTCGGCCACCGGGCGTTGCCCGGGTGGTCGCCGCGCGTTCAGGCGTCGGGCCCGGGGCCCGGGCGCACCGGACCCGGTGCGGCTCAGTCCTCGGCGGCGGCGAGCTGTCCGCAGGCGCCGTCGATCTCGCGTCCGCGCGTGTCGCGGACGGTCGTCGGGATGCCCTTGGCGACGAGGCGCCGCACGAACTCGCGCTCGTCGGCGGGGTCGGAGGCCGTCCACCGCGAGCCCGGCGTCGGGTTGAGCGGGATGAGGTTGACGTGGACCCAGCCCCAGTCGCCGTGCGCCCGCAGCACGTCGGCGAGCAGGTCGGCGCGCCAGGCCTGGTCGTTGATGCCGCGCATCATCGCGTACTCGATCGAGACCCGGCGCTTCGTGCGCGCGGCGTACTCCCACGCGGCGTCGACGGTCTCGGCCACCGAGGAGCGGGTGTTGATGGGCACCAGCTCGTTGCGCAGCTCGTCGTCGGGGGCGTGCAGGCTCAGCGCCAGCGTCACCGGGATGCCCTCCTCGGTGAGCTGGCGGATGCGGGGAACGAGGCCGACCGTCGAGACCGTCACGCCACGCGCGCTGAGGCCGAGGCCGGCGGGCGACGGCTCGGTGAGGCGGCGGACGGCACCGATGACGGCCTTGTAGTTGGCCAGCGGCTCGCCCATGCCCATGAAGACGACGTTCGACAGGCGTCCCGGCCCGCCGGGCACCTCGCCCCGCGCCATGGCGCGCGCGCCGTCGACGACCTGGTCGACGATCTCGGCGGTGGTCATGTTGCGCTGCAGCCCGCCCTGGCCGGTGGCGCAGAAGGGGCAGGCCATGCCGCAGCCGGCCTGGCTCGAGACGCAGATGGTGGCGCGGTCGGGGTAGCGCATGAGGACGGACTCGACGAGGGCACCGTCGAACAGGCGCCACAGCGTCTTGCGCGTCGTGCCCTTGTCGGCCTCGAGCGTGCGCACGGGCGTCAGCAGCTGCGGGAAGAGGGCGGCCGCCAGCTCGTCGCGCTGCCCGGCCGGGAGATCGGTCATCTCCGCCGGGTCGCTGGTGAGGCGGGAGAAGTAGTGGTTGCTCAGCTGCTTCGCGCGGAAGCCCGGCAGCCCCGACTCCTCGAGCAGCGCCTTGCGACCGGCCTCGTCGAGGTCAGCGAGGTGGCGCGGCGGCTTGGCGCGGCCGCGCGGCGCCTCCATCACGAGCGGGAGCGCACGGGCGCCCTCGGGAGGCGCTACGGGGGTGGGGGTGTCATCGGCCATCGCCCCCCGATCATCGCACCCGTGGCTGCACGCACCCAACCGACGCGGACGCCGGCGAGCCCGCTGCCTCAGGCGTCGAGCCGCATGAGGCCCCACAGCACGAGCGCGGCGACGCCGACGACCACGACCGCCGTCACCGCGAGCCCGAGCAGCGCGTAGGCGCCGAACCGGCGCGTGCGGGGCAGCACCACGAGCACCAGCGGGACGGCCAGCAGCAGGAGGCCGTAGGGAGCGACCCGCGCCGCCGTCCCGGCGTCCGACACGTCGCCGGCGTCGAGGACCCAGCTCACGAGCGTCAGGTAGAGCAGCGGCACGACGAGCATGGCGACCATCCCGGCGTAGAACCCGGCGAGCGCCGTGCCGGTCCCCCGGGGCGCGTCGTCGTCCCGCGGCTCGTCACGGGTGTCGCGGGGCTCGGCGGGCTCGGCGGGCTCGGCCCGGTGGGCCGGGGCACGCACGGGCTCGGGCTCCGGCTCCAGGTACAGCGCGACCGGCGGGGTCTGCGGTACGGCGGACGCCGCCGGCGGGACGGCCGGCTGGGGCTGGGGCTCGGGTTGGGGCTCGGGTTGGGGCTCGGGTACGACGACGGGCTCGGGCTCGGGCTCCGGCTCCGGGGCGACGGCCGGCTCCGGCTCGGGCGTCGGGGCCGGGGACGCGGGGTCGGCCGGCGGGACGACCGCGGGGGCGGGCACGGGGGCGGGCACGGGGG
>NZ_JAHWBL010000071.1:0-15824 GCF_029493445.1 Nocardioides sp. ChNu-99
CGGGCCCTGGTCGCCGCCGGCGTCGCGCTGGCGGGGGCAGGCGTCGGCGTCGGCGTGCTCGCGGCCACGCTGACCGCGGCCACGGCCACGACGGCGGAGCCCGCCGCCCGGGCCGCCTGGGTGCCGCCGGGCGACACGGTAGTGGCGGTCGAGGGCGACGCGGAGAACGGCTTCACCGTCCACCACCTCGACGGGTCGTCGCTGCACCCGCCCACCCTGTCGGAGTCGACCGCCGAGTGCGGGGAGTACGACACCGAGGTGCAGGCAGCCGTGTGCCAGGCCGAGGTGGAGACCTGGTACCGCGACCTCGCCGACCTGCAGGTCGCGATCCGCTGGGCCCGGTACGACGCCGCCCGCCGCCCCCGGGGCGAGGTGCTGCACGACAGCGTGCGCTGAGCGCGGGCGGGCGGGGACGGCCCCCACCTCTGGCATGATCGCGGGGTGGAGGCCGTGCCCGTCGACCGGATCTGGGAGAAGGGACGGCTCTCCGTCCGCGCCCGCGTCGCCCGGTGGCGCTCGAAGTCGTTCGTCGTCGCCCAGTGCGCCGTCGCGGCGGGCGTCGCCTGGTTCATCGCCGCCGACGTGCTCGGCCACCCGACGCCCTTCTTCGCCCCCATCGCGGCGGTGCTGGGGCTCGGCACCTCCTACGGCCAGCGCCTGCGGCGGGTGGCGGAGGTGGCGGTCGGGGTCGCGGTGGGCGTGCTCATCGCCGACCTCCTCGTGCTCGAGATCGGCACCGGGGCCTGGCAGCTCGTGCTCATCGTCGTGCTGTCGATGTCGGCGGCCCTGCTCCTCGACGGCGGCCAGCTGCTCGTCACCCAGGCGGCGGTGCAGTCCATCGTCGTGGCGACGCTCGCACCCAGCCCCGGCGGCGCGTTCGTGCGGTGGACCGACGCGCTCGTCGGTGGCTCCGTGGCGCTCGTGGCGGCCACGCTGGTGCCGTCCGCGCCGCTGCGGCGACCGCGCGAGCAGGCGGCGGTGGTCGTGCGCAAGGTCGCGGCGCTGCTGCGCGCCTCGGCCGAGGTGATGGGCGACGGCGACACCGAGCGGGCCTTCGACGTCCTGGCCGACGCCCGGGCGAGCGACTACCTGGTGCGCGAGCTGCAGGCGGCGGCCGACGAGGGCATGTCGGTGGTGGCGTCGTCGCCGTTCCGCACGCGGCACCGGCACTCGGTGCGCCGCATGTCCGAGCTCGTCGAGCCGCTCGACAAGGCGCTGCGCAGCACCCGCGTGCTGACCCGTCGTACCGCGATCGCGGCGTACCGGCGCCGGCCCGTGCCCCCGTCGTACGCCGCGCTCTGCCACGACATCGCGGAGGCCGCGGAGGCGGTGGCCGACGAGCTGGCGCGCAACCGGATGGCGGAGTCGGCGCGGCCGCTGCTCCTCGCCGCGGCTGCGGGCTCCGGCCGGCTGGAGCGCACGAGCGAGCTGAGCGTCGAGGTGCTGCTGGCCCAGATGCGCTCGGTGATCGCCGACCTGCTCGAGGTCACCGGCATGGAGGCCCTCGAGGCGACCGACGCGCTGCCGCCCGTGCGGGGCTGAGCCCCGGCTCGCACGGCCCGCCGCGGCCTCAGCCCGGGAGGCCGTCGCGCAGCTCGCGCACCACGGAGTCGACGACGGCGACGAGGTCGCCCCCGGTGGCGGCGGCGACCTGCCGCTGGCGCTGGTACGACGCGCCCCGCCGCGGGATGTCGGCGACCGAGCGCAGCTCGTCGACGCAGTCGAGGCGCCGCGCGACCGGCTCGAGGCGCTCGAGCAGGTCGTCGAGGTCCTCGGTCACGAGCCGCTCGCGGGAGGCGGCGTCGAGGATGATGATCGAGTCGAGGCCGTAGCGCGCGGTGCGCCACTTGTTCTCCTGCACGTGCCAGGGCGGGAGCACGTCGAGGGTCTCGCCGGCGGCGAGGCGGGTGTCGACGTCGACGACGAGGCAGTGCACGAGCGCGGTGAGGGCGGCGAGCTCGGTGAAGTTGGAGACGCCGTCGCAGATGCGGTTCTCGATGGTGCCGAGGTGGCAGGCGGGGCGCAGGTCCCAGCGGATCTCGGAGAGGTCGTCGATGACGCCCGTCGTGAGCTGGTCCTGGGCGAACGCCTCGAACTCCTCCCAGCGCTGGAACTGGAAGGGCAGGCCGGCGGTGGGCAGCTGCTGGAACATCAGGGCGCGGTTCGACGCGTAGCCCGTGTCCGTGCCGGCCCACACCGGCGAGGACGCGGACAGCGCCTGCAGGTGCGGGTAGTAGGTGAGCAGCGCGGAGAGCACGGGCATGACGCGCGACTGCTCGGGCAGCCCGACGTGCACGTGGACGCCCCAGATGAGCATCTGCCGGCCCCACCACTGGGTGCGGTCGATGAGCTCCTGGTAGCGGTGGCCCGGCGAGAGCAGCTGCGTCGACCACGACGCGAACGGGTGCGTCCCGGCGCCGAAGAGGTCGGTGTCGTGCTCGGCCGCGGCGGCCGCCACCACGTCGTACGTCGACCGCAGGTCGGCCATCGCCCCCGCCACGTCGGTGGCCACCCCGGAGACCAGCTCGACGGTGTTGCGCAGCAGCTCGGCGTGCAGCACCTTCGGGTCGTCGAGGCGTCCGCGGGCCGTCTCGAGCACGTCGTGCGCGCGGTTCACGAGGTCCCGGCTGTCCCGGTCCACCAGGGCGAGCTCCCACTCGACCCCGAGGGTCGGACGCGGGGACGCGTGGAAGTCGATGCGCACGTGCAGAGCCAACCACAGGGGTGCGCAGATCACGTCGCGGCCGAGGCGGGGGACCGGCGCCGCGCGTGCGAGCATCTCCGACCGTGGCTGCCGAGACCCGCGACACCCGCACGCTCAACCTGACCCTCGACCTCTGCCTCCGGGTGGGGGAGCTGCTGCTCTCCTCCGGCGCCGGGGCCGCCGACGTGACGGCGACGATGCAGTCGCTCGCCCGCCACCTCGGGATCCGGCACCCGGAGATCGACGTGACCTTCACGTCGCTGGCGATGTCGTACCAGCACGACCCGGAGGAGCCTCCGGTCATGCAGATCCGCCAGGTGAAGCAGCGCGACATCGACTACGACGACCTGACCAAGGTGGACCGCCTCGTCCGGGCGGTGCTCACCGACGAGGTGGACCTGGCGGGCGCCCGCGCGCGCCTGGCGGGCATCGTGTCGTCGGGGCACGGGTCACCGCGCTGGCTCGTCACCGCGGCGTGGGGCCTCATGTGCGGCGGCGTCACCCTGCAGCTGGGCGGCACCCTGCTGGTCGTCGGGCTGGCGCTGGTCGCGGCCGCGTTCATCGACCGGGTGCAGCTCGCGATGTCGCGCCGGCGGCTGCCGGGCTTCTACCAGCAGGTGGCGGGTGGCCTGGTCGCCGCGCTCCTCGCGACCGCGGTCGCCGCCGCCGTGCCCGACACCGATGTCTCGCTGATGGTGACGGCCAACATCATCATGCTGCTGGCTGGCATCGGGTTCATGGGCGCGATCCAGGACGCGCTGACCGGTTTCTACGTGACCGCCGGCGCGCGGGTGCTGGAGGCGCTGCTCGCGACGGCCGGCATCATCGCGGGCGTCAGCGGCGGCCTCACCCTCGCGGGGCTGCTCGGCGTCGAGATCGCCCGCGTCGACCCGGGGCGCGCGGGCTGGGAGGGCGTCGGCACGCTGGCGCTCGGCTCCGCGGTCTGCGCAGCCGCGTTCGCCGCGGCCAGCTACGCCCCCCGGCGCTCGCTGGTGCCCGTCGCGGCCGTCGCGTCGCTCGCGATCCTGCTCTACAGCGCCGTGCTGGCGGGCTCCGACAGCCGCGTCTGGGCCGCCGCGATCGCCGCGTTCGCGATCGGCACCGTGGCGTACGGCGTCTCCGGCCGCGTCCGCGTGCCCCCGCTCGTCATCGTGGTGCCCGCCATCGTGCCGATGCTGCCGGGCCTGACGATCTACCGCGGCCTGTCGCTGCTGGCCGAGGGCGGGACGTCGACGTCGGTGGGCCTGCTCGCGCTCATGCAGGCGGCGTCGGTCGCGGTGGCCCTGGCCTCCGGCGTGATCCTCGGCGAGTACCTCGCCCAGCCCCTGAAGCGCGAGGTCGGCCGGCTCGAGAGCCGGCTCGCGGGCCCCCGCCTCGTCGGCCCGCTGCGGGTGCGCGCGATCCGTCGCCGCTGAGGGGCGCCGCAGCTGGGGGGCCGTCGCGGCCGGGTCTCAGGCCCCCGGTCGGGGGAGGTCGGTTCGGGGTGACGCCCAGCGCGGGTCGGTGCGCACGAGCCCGGTCACGGCGAGCACGAGCAGCAGCACCCCGGCCGCCGTCAGGTACGGCGCGGCGAGCGCCCAGCGCAGCAGCACCGGGTGGAACCCGGTCAGGGCCATCGGGTCGTCGCCGTCGGCCACCATCCTGGCCTCGACCGTGCCGCCCGCGGCGGGGAGGTCCCCGCCGTACCGCTCGCTGACCGTCCCCTCGACGGACTCCCGGTCGCCGCCGGCCGGGGTCCACGTGGCCGCGCAGGTCCGGGGGCTGCCGGGCGGCGGGCCGGTGGTGCAGCGGGCGTCCTCGGCCACCGTGGCCGCGACGACGCGGGCGTCCGTCCAGCCCTGCGCCGCGGAGTGCACCAGCCACCACACGGGCGCGCCGACGAGCACCAGCACGGCGCCCAGCACCGCCACCGCCTCGAGCGCGCGCACGAGACCGGGTCGCTGCGGCGGGCGCAGGTGGACCGGTACGCCGCTCGCCGGGCCGCCACTCATCGGGCGCCGTCCTGCGCGTCCAGCACCCGACGCAGCGCCGCGAACCACGGCGCGGCGCTGCCCGCGTCGTACGGCGGGTCCCCGGCCGTGACCGCGGCCAGCACCTCGTCACGGGAGCGCTCCGCCGCCGCGGCGACGTCCGCGGGGTAGCCGAGGGCGACCCGGTGCTCGGCGAACTCGTCCTCGTCGTCGACGTAGACCGTGCCGTCGTCGCGGCGCACCACGTCGAGGTCGAGGTCGACGGAGCGCAGGACGGGCACGGGGCCGGTGAGGTCCCACGTCGGCGGGGTCGCCATGTCGACGTAGAGGGCGCACCAGATGCCCGGTGCGTGGAGCGCGACGACGCGGTGGTGCTGGGGGGAGAAGACGACGACCTTGTCGACCGCGGCGTCGAACTCGAGGCCGGGGCGCGCGTGCCGGGTGCCGGCCGGGGCGCCCAGCCACTCGCCGTACCGGTCGTGCCCGAGGTGCAACGCGTCGTACTCCCAGTGCGGCGCCCCGCCCCACTTCGTCATCGCGACGCGGACGCGGGTGCCGGGGGCGAGGTCGTGCACGGGGGACATGGTGGCCGCAAGGTACCCCGCGACGTCGCGTCCCGCCGGGCCGACACAATGGCTCCCGTGGTGCTCGGGGAGGTGGTGCTCGGTCGGCGCGCGTTCGCAGGGGCGCGCGACGCGTGGTCGTCGCTGCGGCATGAGCCGTGGCTGGCCGTGGCGGTGGTCGCCTCCTGCCTGGCGTTGTTCGACGCGGTGGTGCGGCTGAGCACGCGCAACCTGGTGACGGTCGTGCCGGCCTTCCTGGCCCTCGGGCTCGTCGCCCTGCACCGGGCGGGGGTGCGGCCGTCGGCGCTGCGGACGCCGCTCGACCTGGCGGTCGGGGCGGGGCTCGCGGCCGGCGGGGTCGCCTTCGTCGTCAACGGCCTGCACGGCGGGCGCCGGCTCGTGGAGTGCGCGGTGCTGGTGGCGGCGTTCTACCTCTTCGTCGGGGTGCAGCGGGCGTGGGCGCACGGGCGGACCGCGCTCGCGCTCACCGGCGCGCTGGCGGTGGGGATCGCCGCAGCGACCGCCGTCGCCCAGTGGGTGACGGGCGCCGACACCGGCTACTGCCGCGCCGAGATCGTCGGAGGAGCGGACAGCTGCCAGCGGGGCGACGCCGCCGTGCGGGCCGTCGGGACCCTGTCGAACCCCAACCTGCTCGCGCCCGTCCTCGTGCTGCTGGTGCCGGTCGGCTGCGTGGCGCTGCGGGCCGTCCTCGGGCGGCGGCGCGGCCGGGTCGCCGCCGCCTCGCTCGGCGTGCTCGGCGCGGCCGCGGTGGCGACGACGCTGTCGCGCGGCGGGCTCGTCAGCCTCGGGGCGCTGGGCGTGGCCGCCCTCGCGCTGCGCTACCCGTCGCGGCGCACCCTCGTCGGCGCCGGCCTCGCCGTGGGCGCCGGCGTCGTCGTGGCGTTCGGGGCCCTGCTCGCCCGCTTCTCGATCGGCCCGCGCGCCGACGTCTACCGCGAGTCGCTCGGCCTCGTGCGCGAGCACGTGTGGGGCGTGGGGCTCGGGCGCTCCGGGCCGTTCATCGATGCCCGCGTGCCCGGCGACCAGCGCTTCTACCACTCCCACAACCTGTGGCTGACGTGGCTCGTCGAGGCCGGTACGGCGGGCCTCGCCGCCACCCTCTGGCTCACCCTCGCCGTGGTCCTCGTCGTCGTGCGGGGCGCCCGGCGCGGCGACGCGCTCGTCGTCGCCGCCGGCTGCGGGCTCGCCGGGTTCGCGGTCATCAGCCTCTTCGACAACCCGGCCTTCCGGCAGTCCGTCGCCGTCCCGCTCTGGGCCGTCGTCGCCATCGCCGTCGCCCGCGAGGCGGTCCCGCGCCGCGGCGAGGACGAACCCGGGGCGGCCGGGCAGTTCGAGTCGAGGGCGAGGGATGCGGGGAGGGGTCGCGGCTAGCCGCGCTGCTGGTGGTCGAGGTGGCCGCCCCGGCGGCCCTCGAGACACGCCGGGACACGCTGGGCGCGGTGTCAGCGGTAGTCGAGCACTATCGGTGACACCGCGCCGCGGAGCTGGGGACTCGCGCGGGTACGACGGCGTACGACGGCGGTCCAGGCGGCTGCGCCGTGCGCTGGGGGTCGAGGTGGCCGCGGGCGTTCCGGTGGTCGGGGTGGCCGCGCGCATTCGGTGGTTGAGGTGGGTGCGCTAGCACCCCTCGAAACCACGCCGTGACATGCCGGTGGTTGAGGTGGCCGCGGGCGTCCCGGTGGTTGAGGTGGCCGCGCGCACTCCGGTGGTTGAGGTGGGTGCGCTAGCACCCCTCGAAACCACGCCTGGACATGCCGGTGGCCCCGCCACGTGGTGCTGGGGTGGCGGGTCGGCAGGGCTGGCGGTGCTAGTCGAGCGGTGTGGTGCCGGTCGAGTCGACGGCGTAGCGGAGCCCGTGGGGGCTGGTCCAGATGTAGGTGCCGAGCGCGTCGCGGTGGTAGCGCCATCGCTGGTCGGGCGGATGCTCGGCGAGTGGGTCGATGCCGGGTGGGTCGTCGCTCGGTGGGCTGGCCCCCGTGGGTGACGGGTGGGTCTTGGCTCGGTGCTCGCCTCGGCACAGTGGCGCGAGGTTGCTGGTGGAGGTCTGGGCGGCGCCGGGTGCTGCTTCCCACCGGTAGGGCCGGGTGTGGTCGAGGTCGAGTCCCCTGGCTGGTCGCCCGCAGTAGGGGAAGGCGCAGGTGGGCCGGTCGAGGCGGACGCGGTCGGCGATGCGGTCGGGGATCTCGTAGGCGTCGACCGCGACGTGCTCGCTGAGGTCGATGACCGGCTTCACGACGACCTGCGTGCCGGGCGTGCGGCACCAGTCGCGGACCTGGTCGGCGGTGATGAGGGCGCGGGTGTTGTCGAGGCGGGCGAGGTCGATCCCGGTGCCACCGGTCGCGGTGTCGATGGTGGGCCCGTCACCGTTGCGGTGCGAGGCGATCGCGGCGTCGTTGAGGTGGACGTAGAGCACGACCTGCCGTGCGGGTGTCCGAGTAGCGGCAACGGGCGCCCCGCCATGGTCGGCGGCCGCAGTGGACTCGTCGGTCGCGCCAGCGGCGGTGGTCGCGCCGTAAAGGTCGAGTGCGGTCTGGCGGCGGGCGAGCTCGCCGAGGGCCATGGAGCGGCGGACGTCGAGGTCGGCGTCGCAGCCCGCGGCGGCGAGGTCGGCAGCCACTCGTTGGACGGCACCCTGCAGGTCGAGGGCGTCAGCGAGATCGAGGGTGCCGTGGACGGGCACGACCCCGGTCCAGGGTGAGGCGGCGTCGACGGGGGTGGTCTCGATGGTGAAGTAGCGGCCGGCGTCCGCATCCGCCCGGTCGAGCTCGGCGTTCTCGGGGTCGAACCGGGCGACGGCCTCGGCGACGAGGCGCTCGACGGTCGGCATGGTGGCGCGGTGCGCGACGGGCGCGAGGTTGCGGTCGACGAAGTCCGCGCCCTCGCGAGTGAGGGTGCGGGTGAGGGTGGCGATCTTCCTCGCGCGCCACACCGGCAGCGCCTGCTTCTGCGTCAGGGGGTCGGCCCCGGCGAGGACACGGTCCCAGAGGCGGGGGAGGCGGTGGCGCAGCTCGATGGCGTCACCGACGAGCGGTCGGCCGGAGG
Source organism: Nocardioides sp. ChNu-99 (assembly GCF_029493445.1). Classification (NCBI taxonomy): domain Bacteria; kingdom Bacillati; phylum Actinomycetota; class Actinomycetes; order Propionibacteriales; family Nocardioidaceae; genus Nocardioides; species Nocardioides sp. ChNu-99. The sequence continues at coordinate 8,301 of NZ_JAHWBL010000071.1, forward strand.
TGACGGAGCGGCCGAGGGCTGCGGAGATCTCGTAGAGGCAGAACTCCGAGACCAACGGCGCGCCGGGGCCACCGAGCTCGAGGAACCGGTCGCCACCCGGTACCGACCTGGGGTCTTCGGTCCAAATTCCGAGCGGGCCGATGGGGTCGCCCACGGTGCCGTCGGTGTGGGCGTCGGCCCAGTCGGCGACCGCTACGAATGCCGCGACTTCTGCCGCGCGCTGGGCCGAGGCTGCCTCCCGAGCGGTGGCGAGCAGCGCTGTCGTGTCGATGGCCGACGGGGCCTCGACGACTGCGGTGCTCGGGTGGCTCATACGGACAACGCTAGGGGCGACCACCGACAGTTTCGGCCCGGAGAGCGGGGGCTGGGGAAAGAAGATCGAGGAATCTGAGCGTCGCCAGAGCCCCTCGGTCGGCGACCGTTCTCGAGGTGGTTTCGAGGGCCGCTGGGGCGGCCACCTCAACCACCGAATGGGGGGGCGGCCACCTCGACCACCGAAGGGGGCGGCCACCTCGATCACCGGCCTGTCCGCCCGGCGACACGGATCGCGGCGATCTCCGCCGCGAGACCCTCCCTGGCGGTCGGCCCGGGCGGGTTCGCCGCGATCGGGGCTGGTGCGCACCTTCGCCCGTGGTTTCGAGGGCCGCCGGGGCGGCCACCTCAACCACCGAATGCGGGGCGGCCACCTCGACCACCGAAGGGCCGCCGGGGCGGCCACCTCGACTATCGGGAGGTGCGGTCGCGCCGACCCCCCGAACGCGGCGCCCCCCCGGCGTACCGGGCCTTGAGCAGACGAACGGGCGCCCCGGACCCCTCGGGGGGTTAGATCCGGGACGCCCGCTCTCGGCCGCGGGGGACGGCCGGCTGTGGGGGACGGGTCAGGGCATCATGCGCTTCGCGCCGGCGGCGAAGACGTCCTGGTAGCGCGCGCCGAGGAGCTTGCCGACGGTGTGGAGCGCGTGCGCGTCGGCGCCGATGAGCAGGCGCGGCTGGTTGCGCAGGATCGCGCGGACGATGACGCGGCCGGCCTCCTCGGACGTGGTGCGCGCCAGCTTCTTGTCGAAGAACTTGGTGAGCGTCTCGTGGTCGCCGTCGGCGGTGACGCGGCCGTTGCGCACGATGCCGGTCTTGATGCCGCCGGGGTGCACGGCGGTCACGCCGACCTTGTGCTTGGAGATGAGCATCTCCTCGCGCAGGGCCTCGGTGAAGCCGCGCACGGCGTACTTCGTCGCGTTGTAGAGCGTCTGGCTCGGCATGGAGATGAGCCCGAACAGCGACGAGATGTTGACGACGTGGCCGTCACCGGAGGCGATGAGGTGCGGCAGGAACTCCTTGGTGCCGTTGACGACACCCCAGAAGTTGATGCCGACGATCCACTCCATCTCCTCGTAGGTCATCTTCTCGAAGTCGCCCGACATGGAGACGCCGGCGTTGTTCATCACGACGTTGACGCGCCCGAACTGCTCGGCCACGGCTCCGGCGTACGACGCCACGGCGTCGCGGTCGGCGACGTCGAGGCGGTCGGAGCGCACGGCCCGCGCCCCGGCGGCCTTGACGAGGTCGACGGTCTCGGCGAGGCCGGCCTCGTTGACGTCGGAGATGGCGAGGTGGGCGCCACGGCCGGCCACGTTGACGGCGGTGGCGCGTCCGATGCCGGAACCGGCACCGGTGATCACCACGACCTTGTCGTCCAGGGTCTTCATGCGGGCACGACCTCTCGCTCGGTGGGGGTGCCGGGGGTGGGTCCCGACGGGGTGGTGGGCTCCGGGACGGGCCCGGTCACACGGTAGGCACGGGTGTCGAAGCGCGACAGGCCGAGCCGGAAGTTGAAGGTGGAGCGCGGCCACAGGGTGGTGTTGCGCCCGTGCTCGTCGAGGTACCAGCTCGCGCACCCGCCGGTGCTCCACACGGTGCGGCCCATGCGCCGGTGCAGGCTGTGGTTCCACGCGTCCTGGGCGTCGGGGCGGGGCTCGATCGCGGCGTACGAGTTGCGGGCCATGACGCGCAGGGCGTCGCGGATGTAGGCGACCTGCGACTCGATGATGAAGACCATCGACGAGTGGCCGAGGCCCGTGTTGGGCCCGACGACCTGGAACAGGTTGGGGAACCCGGCGATGGTGGTGCCGCGGTAGGCCTGCATGCCCGACTCCGCCCACGTGTCCGCCAGCGAGCGGCCCTCGCGGCCCACGATGTGGTGGGCGATGGGCTGGTCGGTGGTGTGGAAGCCGGTGGCCACGACGAGCACGTCGATCTCGCGCTCGGTGCCGTCGGCGGTGACGACGCCGGTCGGGGTGATCCGCGCGATGCGGTCGGTGACCAGCTCGGTGTTGTCGGCGGCCAGGGCCGGGTAGTACGCGTTCGAGATGAGCACGCGCTTGCAGCCGAACTTGAAGTCGGGCGTGACCTTGCGGCGCAGCTCGGGGTCGTCGATCGCCTTGCGGATGTTGGCCTTCGCCAGCAGCTCGGCCGGCTTGGCGATGTCGGGCGCCACGGTGAAGGCGGGCACGTAGGTCTCGCGGCCCCAGTAGATCGCCGTGCGGTAGAGCTTCTGCAGGCCCGGGACGGCGCGCAGCGCGAGCCGCTCGAACGCCGGGTAGGTGCGGTCGTGGCGCGGCATCACCCAGGGGGCGGTGCGCTGGTAGACGTCGAGGTGGCCCGCGACCTTCTGCAGCTCGGGCACGATCTGGATGGCCGAGGCCCCCGTGCCGATCACCGCGATGCGCTTGCCGGCGAGGTCGACGTCGTGGTTCCAGCGGGCCGAGTGGAAGATCTCGCCGCCGAAGGCGTCGATGCCCTCGATGTCCGGCAGCTTGGGCTCCGACAGGCCGCCGGCCCCGGAGACCAGCACGTCGGCGCTGAGCTCGCCCGCGGAGGTGCGGACCTTCCAGCGCGCGACCGAGGCGTCCCACTCGGCGTGGTCGACGCTCGTGCCGAACCGGAAGCGGTCGAGCACGCCGGAGCGCTCTGCGACACCGTCGAGGTAGGCCTTGATCTCCGGCTGTGCCGAGAACGAGCGCGACCAGTCGTTGGGCGCGAACGAGAAGCTGTAGAGCTGGCTGGGCACGTCGCAGGCCGCACCGGGGTAGGTGTTGTCGCGCCACGTGCCGCCGACCGAGTCGCCCTTGTCGACCACGAGGAAGTCGCGGCCGTCCTCGGCCAGGCCGATGGCCGTGGCGAGGCCGGCGAACCCGGCGCCGACGACGAGGACGTCGACGTGGGCGGGCAGGGGCCCGGTGTGCCCGGGGGAGCCGGCGTGGCTGCCGGTCGTCGTCGCGTTGGTCATGAGGGCAACCGTGACACGCTGTTGAACCCAAGTCAATAGCCAATTGGAACGACGTTCAGTAGGGTGCACCCATGACTGTGACGAGCGGTTCGGCCGGCGGGGGACGGGTGCGCCTGGCCCCGGCGGAGCGTCGCGAGCAGCTGCTCGACCTCGGGGTCGAGCTCCTCTCGACGCGCGACCTCGACGAGCTCTCCATCGACCTGCTGGCCGAGAAGGCCGGCATCTCGCGCGGGCTGCTCTACCACTACTTCGGCAACAAGCAGGAGTTCCACGAGGCCGTCGTGCGCCGCGCGGCGGACGGTCTCATCGCCGTCACCGCGCCCGTCGCCGAGGGTGACATGGGCACCCGCCTGCTCGTCTCGCTCGACCGCTACCTCGGCTTCGTCGAGGAGAACCACCGCGGCTACGTCTCGCTCAAGCGGGCGGCCAACGGCAGCAACTCCGTCATGCGCGAGATCTACGAGGAGGCGCGCGCGGCGCTGACCGACCGCATCTTCGACACCGCCGGGGCCGACGGCCTCGCCGAGTTCGGGGTCGTGGACTCGCCGTCGGTCCGCATGATGGTGCGCGGCTGGGCCGTGCTCGTCGAGGACGTCGTCATCCACTGGGTCGACGACCCGTCCGGCATCACCCGCGACGACCTGCTGGCCTCGCTCGCCGCGATGCTCGCCCACGTGGCGATCAGCGCGCCGCCGGTAACCGCCGCGCCCTCCCCGACCCCGGAGGCCTGAGCCCGTGTCCTGGCAGATGCGCGCCGTCGGTGCCCTCATGCGCGCCACCCGCAAGCGCCGCTTCACCGACCCCGACGGCGGCACGGCCCTGCTCGAGCGGCCCAAGGGCGACCCGACGCCGCCGGCCCGCCTCACTCGCCGCCTGCTCGCGACGAGCGAGACGGTCGACGGCTTCGAGGTGCACACCCTGCGCCGGTACGGCGCGCCCCGCGGCTCGCGGCCGGTGGTCGTCTACCTGCACGGCGGCGCCTACGTCAGCGAGATCGTGCGCCAGCACTGGGACGTCGTCGCCGGTCTCGTCGACGCGCTCGACGTCGAGGTGCAGGTGCCCATCTACGGCCTGGCGCCGCAGCACACCGCCGCCGAGGCCCGGTCCCTCGTCGCGACCGTGCTGGACCGGCTGCGGGAGCAGGGGCGTCCGGCGTACCTGGTCGGGGACTCGGCCGGCGGCGGCCTCGCGCTCGTCGCGGCCCAGCAGGAGGCGGCCCGGCACGGCGAGGACTCGCCGGTCGTCGGCCTCACGCTCCTCGCCCCCTGGCTCGACCTGTCGATGGTCAACCCCGGCATCGACGCCGTCGAGGCGGTCGACCCGTGGCTGGCCCGTGCCGCCCTGCGCGAGGTCGCCCGGGTGTGGGCGGACGGCACCGCGCTCGACGACGCGCTCGTCAGCCCCCTGTTCGGCGACGTCGCGGGCCTGCCGCCGGTCGACCTGCGGGTCGGCACGCGCGACGTCACCCAGCCCGACTGCCGCCTCCTGGCACGGCGGGTGCAGGACGCGGGCGGCGAGGTGAGCTACCACGAGGTCGCGGGCGCCATCCACGTCTTCCCGCTGCTGCCCGTGCCCGAGGGCCGGGCCGCGCTCCGCGACATCCACGCGCACCTCCGCTCGGTGCTGGGCTGACGCCCCACCGCCGGCGTTGCTTGTTGTCGACCTGACAACTACTGTCGCCGAGGTGTTCACCAGCGACTTCCCGATCTTCTACGTCACGGTCGACGTGGTGCTCTTCGCGGTGCGCGAGGGCCGGCTCGAGGTGCTGGTGGTACGCCGCGGCGAGGCGCCGCACGAAGGTCGCTGGGCGCTGCCCGGCGGGTTCGTCGGCGACGACGAGGAGCTGCTCGCCGCCGCCCGGCGCGAGCTGGTCGAGGAGACCGGCATCGCCGGCGAGGGCTTGGCCCTGGAGCAGCTCAAGACGTTCGGTGCCCCCGACCGCGACCGGCGTCCGCACCGCGTCGTCAGCGTCGCCTACCTCGCGGTGACCCCCAACGCCGAGCTGCCGACCGCCGGCAGCGACGCCCGCGAGGCGGAGTGGCGGCCCGTCGACGACGTGACGGGCCATCTCGCCTTCGACCACGACGAGATCCTCGCCGAGGCGCGCGCCCGGGTGGCGTCGAAGCTGGAGTACACCCGCCTCGCCGCCTCCTTCCTGCCCCCCACCTTCACCATCGCGCAGCTGCGCGGCGTCTACGAGGCGGTGTGGGGCCTCGCCATCGACCCGGGCAACTTCCAGCGCAAGCTGCGCGCCGCCACCGACTTCCTCGCCTCGACGGGGGAGTCGGTCAAGCCCGCCGGCGGCCGGGGGCGCCCGGCCGAGGTGTTCCGGGCGATCGGCGAGCCCTTCGAGGCGCTCGCCGTGCCGGTGCCGCGCAGCTCGATGTGAGGTCGGGTCAGGCCGGTTCGTCGCGGGGGAGGAGTGCGGCGTACTCGGCGAGGGCCCGGCCGTAGAGCGGCACGGCCGGCGCGTGGTCGGCGAGCACGAGGCGCAGCGCGTCGCTGCGGCGGCCGAGGTCGTGGAGCGCCAGGGCGAGGAACGCCCGGGCGGCCGGGCCGAGCCGCTCGTCGTCCGCGAGCGGCTCGAGGAGCGCGACCGCCTCGTCGGACCGGCCGACGTTGCGCAGGGTGCTGGCGAGCTGCACGGTGGCGTAGCCCTGCCGCTCCGGGTCGAGGCCGGTCGCGAGGGCGGCCCGGTAGTGGGGGACGGCCGCGTGCTCCTCGCCCAGCATGTCGTGCAGCGAGGCGCGCTCGAACGCGGCGGCCGCGTCGCCCTCCGGCCGTTCGGCCAGCAGTGGCTCGAGGGCGGCCCAGGCGGCCTCGGGGTGCGTGTCGTCCGCGCCCGCCCAGAACGTCGCGACGCGGTCGTCCCACGAGGCGTCGGCGTGGCGGGCGGGGTCGGTGGGCACCCGCCCACCCTAGGTGGGCGGGTGCCGGACCTCGGGCGGCGCACGTGGCGCCGCGCCTAGGAGGCCCTCGCCGTGCCGGTCGCCCGCAGGGCCATGTGAGGCCGCGCCTGCGCCCGCACCTGCGCCAGCGGCAGCGCGCCGCTCGCGAGGGTGCGCCGCAGGCGGCGCACCCCGTGCAGGTCGTCGATGGCCGTGCGCAGCACGTCGACCCGGCTGTCGGGGTCGTCCACCCAGTCGACCGGCACCTCGTGGATGCGGAGCCCGGCGCGCTCGGCGAGCACGAGCAGCTCGGTGTCGAAGAACCACGTGTCGTCCTCCACCAGCGGCAGCAGCGCGCGGGCCGCGTCGGCCCGCACCGCCTTGAACCCGCACTGGGCGTCGCGGAACCCGACACCGAGCGCCCCGCGCAGCAGCAGGTTGTAGGACCGCGAGACGACCTCGCGGCGGGGGCCGCGCCGTACTCGCGAGGTGGGGCTGAGCCGCGACCCGATCGCGAGGTCGGAGTGGCCCGAGACCAGTGGCGCGACGAGCGGCAGCAGCGCCCGGAGGTCGGTGGAGAGGTCGACGTCCATGTAGACGAGCACGTCGGCGTCGCTCGCCCCCCACGCGGCCTTGAGGGCGAGGCCGCGGCCCTTGCGGTCGAGCCGCAGCACGCGCACGCCCGGGTGGGTGGCGGCGAGCCCGGCCGCCACCTCCGCGGTGCGGTCGGTCGAGGCGTTGTCGGCGATGGTGAGCCGCCAGGTCCACGGCAGCGTCCGCAGGTGGGCCGTCACCTCCGCCACGGCCCGGGGCAGCGCCCGCTCCTCGCAGTGCACCGGGACGACCACCTCCAGCACCGGCGCGCTCACCGCACACCGCCCGAGAGGTCGTAGAGGGTCACGCCGTCGACGGTCGTCGCGGTGAAGGTCTCCTCCACCCACGCCGTGATCTCGCTGGCCGTGCCGTCGCCGCCGGCGCCACCGCCCAGCTGGCCACCCCCCGCGATGAACCAGTGCACCTCGCCGTCCGCGACGTAGGTCTGGAACTGCTCGAGCGTCGGGCTGGGGTCGGAGCCGTTGAACCCGCCGATCGCCATGACCGGCTCCTCGCTGGCCAGCTGGTAGCCCGCCGCCGAGTTGGACCCGACCGTCGCCGCCGCCCAGGTGAACGCGTCGGCGTCCTCGGCCAGCAGGGCCGTGATCGCGTCGGTCGACTCGCTGCCGGTGAGCAGCCCGCCGACACCCCCGCCGGTGCCGGTGCCCGCGCCGGCGCCGGCGCCGGGGACGGTGCCCGCGCCCGGCAGGCCGCCCGTCCCGGCGGGTCCCCCGCCGAAGCCCCCGCCGAAGCCCCCGC
>NZ_JAHWBL010000072.1:0-15358 GCF_029493445.1 Nocardioides sp. ChNu-99
CCGCCGGCGCGCGGACCGGTACGCCCGGGACGGCGCCGAGGGCGCCTGGGCGGAGCTGCGGGCCGGGCTGCTCGACCACGGCGTGCCGTGGCCGGCGGGCCTCACCCCGGCGGCCACGACGCGGGCGCTGGTGGCCGACTGGGAGCGGGACCTCGAGGCCGGCGACCGCCCCGACGCCCGACCCGGCGCCCGACCCGGCGCCATCGTCCCCGACGACGCGCTGCGCGACCTCGAACGACTCGTGACCGCCGTCGAGCGCGAGCGCTACGCACCGGCGTCGGCGTCAGCGTCGGCGGCGTCCGCAGCGTCGGGGACGGCCGACGGGCTCGCGGCAGCAGCGCGACGGGTGGTGGCGGCCCGCTGCGCCGGCACCGGCCGGGTACGACGCGCGCTCGCCACCTGGTGGCCCGCCTCCGTGCTGCGCCGGGAGCCGGTGACCCGCACCGCGGGGGCCGAGGACGACGAGCGGGCGCGGGCCGCGGCGCGCTGAGGCCGACGGGCCGCGACACCGCCCGGGAACGACGACGGGCCGTGCGAGGAGTCGCACGGCCCGGTCGGGTGCACGGGCCGACGGCCCGTGGGGTGGGGTCAGTAACCGCCGCCCTCACGACGGCGGCGCCAGCGCTCCTCGAGGCGCTCCATGAACGAGCCGTCGTGGCGCTGGCCACCCCGCTGGCCGCCGCGCTGACGGCGGGGGCGGCGGCCGCCCTCGATGAGCGTGAGGCCGGCGGTCGGGTCCGCCGCGGTCTCGGCGGTCGCCGGGACGGCGCGCGAGCGGGCCGCGGTCAGGCCGAACACGGCCGAGCCGAGCATGACGAGGAAGCCGATGATGCTGACGGGCTCGACCCGGGCGACGACGCCCGTCATGAGGAGCGCGACACCGCCCAGGAACAGCACGCCCGCGGCGATCGCCCGCTTGCGCGCGGTGCTGCGCATGCGGCTCCCCTGCAGGGTCGACGCGAACTTCGGATCCTCCGCGAGCAGGGCACGCTCCATCTGCTCCAGCATCCGCAGCTCTTCCTCTGAGAGCGGCACGTTTCCTCCCGTGGCTGCAAGCGACGACGATCGTTGCGTTCCTGCCGGCGACGGACCTCCCGACCAGGACGGTCGGGGCGAGACACGGACGCCACCAGCGATTCTAGGCAGCAGGTGGTGAGCGCGGTAGCCGGACCCGGCGAATTGGTGCCCGCCCGTCCGTGCGGACCCCACCCCGGCCCCACCCCGGCCCCACCCCGGCCTCACCCCAGGCCCACCCCAGGCTCACCCCGGCCTCACCCCAGGCTCACACCGACCGTTCACCGCCCCGCAGCAGGGTCGCCGGGGCGACCACCGAGCGGCCGAAGCGCGCCCGCAGCTCGTCGACCGCGCGGTCGGCGTCCCCCCACCCGTGCTCGGGCTCGCCGAGGCGCAGCTGCTCGCCCTGCCCGGCGTCCACCAGCTCCGTGACCCGCACGCCGAGGAGCCGCACCGGCCGGGCGTGCCGCGACCGGCCCCGCTCGGCGTCGTGCAGCGCGACGACGGCCTCGTAGACCTCGCGGGTGGTCGTCGTGGGCTCGACGAGGGTCCGCGAGCGCGACACCGTCGTGAAGTCCGGGTAGCGCAGCCGCAGGCCCACGGTGCGCGCCGCCAGGCCGGCCCGCCGGAGCCGGCTCGTGACCTCGACGGTCAGCCGCAGGACCTCGGCCAGCACGACGTCGCGCTCGCCGAGGTCGCGCCCCAGCGTGCGGTCGGCGCCGATGGAGCGGGGCCGCTCGCGCCGCACGAACCCCGGGGAGGCCCGGGCGGTGTCGACCCCCCGCACGAGGGCGTGCACGTGGCGCCCCGCGGCGTCGCCCAGCCGCGAGCGCAGGAGGTCGACGGAGGCGGCGCGCACGTCGCCGACCGTCTCGAGCCCGATCTGCGCCAGTCGCGCCCGCGTGGCGGGCCCCACGCCCCAGAGGTCACCGACGTCGAGCGGGTCGAGCACCTCCCGCACGCAGTCGGGGGCGATCACGGCCACCCCGTCCGGCTTCGCCCGCCGCGACGCGAGCTTGGCCACGGGCCGGGTCGCGGCGATGCCGACCGAGCACGTGATGCGCTGCTCGTCGCGCACCCGCTCGCGCAGCCGGCTCGCGAGCTCGAGCGGGGTCGCCGTACGGCGGGCGCCCCGGACGTCGAGGAAGGCCTCCTCCTGCGACAGGGGCTCGACGTGCGGCGTCACGGACTCGAAGAGCGCGAACACGGCGGTGGAGACCTCGGCGAAGGCGGCGAAGTCGGGGCGCACGACCACGAGGTCGGGGCACAGGCGCCGGGCGCGGGCCGTCGGCATCCCGGCGCCGACACCGCTGCGCCGGGCGGGGTACGTCGCGCACAGCACGACGCCGCGGTCTCCCCCGCCGGCCACCACGACGGGCGCGCGGCGCAGCTCGGGGTGGTCGCGGAGCACGACGGACGCGTAGAAGGCGTCCATGTCGACGTGGAGGATGCCGCACCCGTCGTCGTCGCCGGGCCGCGGCGCCGGCCTCACGCGCGCCCCCGCGCGCGGGCGGGCTCAGCGGCGGGCGAGCAGGTGCAGCTGCGTGGCGAGGGGTCGCAGCTCCTCGCGGGTCGCGACGGCGCGCTCCAGCTCGACCAACGCCTGGGCCGAACCGGGCTCCGCGTCGACGAGCGACCCGGGGACGAGGTCGGCGAAGACCCGCACGCCCTGGACCGTCTCGACGTGGAGGCCGGCGCCGGCCAGCGCCGTCTCGACCTCGGCGAGGGTGAAGCGGCGCCCCGCCCGGCCCTGCGGGGCGCGGGAGTCGAGGAGGTCGCGGGCCGCGGCGAAGTGCCCGGCCATGGCGCGGGCGACGACGGCGGCGAAGCGCTGGGCGACGAGCAGGCTGAGGTGGCCGCCGGGACGCAGGGACGAGGAGATGGCCTCGAGGGCGTCCGCCGGGTCCCCGACGACCTCCAGCACCCCGTGGCAGAGCACGAGGTCGACCGATCCGGGCGGCACGAGGGAGGCCAGGTCGTCGACGTCGCCCTGCTGCGCGGTGACGAGGTGGTCCACCCCGGCCTCCCGCGCGCGCCGGTCGAGCGAGGCGAGGGCGTCGGGGCTGGGGTCGACGACCGTGACGCGGTGGCCGCGCTCGGCGATGCGGACCGCGAACCCGCCGGTCCCTCCCCCGATGTCGACCACGGTGAGGTCGCCCTCGGCCAGGAGCGGGTCCAGCGCGTCCTGGACGACCGCCGTGCGCGCCGCCGCCCGTCGCTCGCCCGCGCGCTCTCCCACCGACCAGTCCGCCGCCATGGCGCCCACCCTAGAGGAGGCGCCCCGGGGGGACGGGGGCCCGCCGTCGCGCCGCGGCACCGGCCTGCCATCCGCCCACCTCCACCCGACGACACCTGGCCTGGATCGAACACCTGTTCGATCCAGGCCAGGTTAGGTGGTGGACGGCGCCGACGTCCAGACGCGTCAGCGCCAGATGGCGTCCGCCCAGGCCGGGTTGTCGACGAACGGGTTCCGGTTGCCCTGGAACTGGCTGTGGATGAGGTCGTTGCGGCGCCGCTCGAACGCGTCCGGCGGGTCCTCCGCGTTCCAGCGCAGCAGCACGGACAGGCGGCCCACGTTCGGCGCCGAGCCGTTCGCCACCCGGTCGTTCGCCTCGAGGTCGGCGAAGCCGTCGCCGCCCTCGTAGCGGACCGACATGTAGAGGATCATCCGGGCCACGTCGCCCTTCACCGCGTCACGCGGCTCCCACGAGTCGCCGTCGGCGTAGTTGCCCGGGGCCTCGCGGTTCGCCGTACCGCCCTCGTCGAAGTCGAGGTTGCCGCGGGCCGAGTTCACCGTGACGTCCTCGGGACGCAGGTGGTGCAGGTCGGTTCCCGGGCCGGCCGCGGTGCCGAAGTCGCCGTGGGACTGGGGCCAGACGTGCTCGCGGTTCCACTGGTCGGCCCCGCCACCGTTGTCGTTCTTCGGCAGGGACAGGCCGCTGTAGACGGCGACCACGTTCGCGGCGTTGCGGGGGTCCTGGTCGGTGACCTTGAGCGCCTCCCACACCTGGGCGTAGCTGAGGCGCCGCGCGTCGGTCGAGATGATCTCGTGCAGCTCGCGCTCGAGGGCGGCACCGGTGAGACCGGCCGTCCCGTCGTAGTAGCCGCCCGGCACCTGCGTGCCCGGGTCCGGCTCCGGGTCCGGCTCCGGGTCGGGCTCCGGGTCGGGGGTGGACGCGCCGGCCGGGGCGAACGCGGTGGCGGAGCGCAGCCCCGGGGCCGAGAAGTACGCCGACAGCGAGCCGGTGACGTCGACGGCGTCGCCGAGGAGGCCCGGGTTGCTGGCGAGGCCCCACTGCGCCCGGAACGCCGTCGGCACCTGCACGTAGAGCATCCGAGCCGGGTCGGTCTCCGCCGCCGTGTCGGCGAGTGCCAGGGCGTAGTCGTTGGGGAAGCCCGAGCGCACGACGGTGGTGGTCGACGTGGGCTGACCCACGACGTACCCCCGGACGGTCGCGGTGGAGCCGTCCTGGCGCAGACGCGCGTCCGCCACCCGCAGGGGGGTCGCGGCCGCGGTGGCCGCGAGTGCCGGCGCCGCAGCGGCCGGGGCCGCGGCGGGGACGACGGGCGCCGGGCTGCCGGCCGCGGGGCCGGCGAGGAGGGAGGGCGTCAGCGTCGTGCCGAGGCCGAGGGAGAGCACCAAGGCCGCCGCGCGGCGACGCTTCCCGAGAAGACGGTGCATGGAGGAGGCTCCGATCGTCGCGGTCCGCACCACGGACCGACGGGGACGGACCTGCGACCGCACGGGCGCAGGCCGGCTCCGGGTGGACCCCGGAGCCCGAGCGGCAGCCTAGGCGCGGACGCGGCCGCCGCGGCGGGCGCGACGACGGACGACGAGGTGACGATCCGGCAACGGATCGGTGCGCCTAGGCGACGACGGTGCGGCCCTCGCCGTCCGTCCACGCGTGCGGCAGCAGGCCGAGCGCCTGCTCGACCACCGCCAGGAAGCGGTCGGCCTCCTGCACGAGCTCGTCGGCCTGCTCGACCGAGACCGCCCGCCGGGAGCCGGCCTGCGCCGCGGCGTACGTCGCCGCCCCCGCGGAGAAGAAGGTCGCCCAGTCGGCGAGGTCGGGGGCGGCCTTGACCAGCAGCACCCAGGCGTTGCGCTCCTTGCGGCGCTGCGGCCCCGGCTGGGACCGCGCCGCGATCACGGCCGCGGCCGCACGCAGCGCGGCGACGTGCGCGAGCGCGTAGCGCGACGCGGGGTCGCCCTCCGCGATCGCCTCGCGCAGCGACGACGCCGAGCGCGTCAGGTAGGTGTGGGCGGCGGGCGGCAGCAGCACCGCCTCGCGGGTGGCGGGCCGCAGGGCCTCGGGACGTCCGTGCTCGGACGTGGCCATCGGTTCCTCCTGGGGGTCGACCGTCGCCGGTCGTTCGCCGGCGAGGACGACGCTAGGGGCGACCACCGACAGTTCCGCCCGGGGCGGCCCGACGAGGGCGCGAGGGGGGTGCGGAGGGGGGGGTGCGGTGACCCCTCAGTCCTCGTCGACCACGCGGGCCCAGTGCCCGTTGTGCGCGCTGCGGAAGTAGCCCGCGTGAGCGGGGTGCCACAGCAGGAGCAGCGTCAGGCCGTGCAGCGCGACGGAGGCGGCCGCGAGGACCATGATCACGAGGGGCACGCCCGGCGCGGTGCCGACCACGAGCTGCACCAGCGCGCTCACGGCGACCACGACGGTCATCGAGTAGAGCGCCCAGCGGGCACCGGCCCGCAGCATGGCGACGAGCACGAGGGCGAGCAGCACGAACGTCACGAACAGCGACAGCGCGACGGGGAAGAACGCCGGCGGCTCGACGGCCGACTCGGTGACCGCGGCGACGGTCTGCTGGGTGGACGCCGCCCGCGCGGTGATCCAGGCGTCGCGCAGGGCGTCCTGGAGGAAGTAGGTCACCGCGGTGGCGACCGCCATCACCACCATCTGGGCCAGCGCGGCCCGCAGGGCCAGCGTCACGGTGGGCGGGACGGGGAGGTCACCCCGGGGCTGCGTCGCCGTGGTGCCGTCGCCAGCGCCGCCGGTGGTCTCGCGTTCGACCGTCATGCCGTCCACCACTTCCCCGCTCCCCCTGGTCCGAACCCTGCGGCCCCACGACACGTCACGGCCGGGTCGCCGGTGGGCCATGCCGATGTTACCCAGACGTCACCCGGGTGGCCCGTCGCGACGTGTGGGCCGCACCACACGTCGTCGGGGCGGGGCCACGACCTACAGTGACGCGCGTGCCCGCACCGACCCCCCGCCCCGACCGTCCGCGCGAGCCGCGCCGGTGAGCCGGGTCGTCGTGGTCGGCGGCGGGTACGGCGGGATGGCGTCCGCCGCCCGGCTGGCCAAGCAGGGCCACGAGGTCGTGCTGCTCGAGGCGTCCGACCGGCTCGGCGGCGCGCTCGACCGCGTCGAGCGCGACGAGTTCGCCTGGCAGGCCGGCCCGAGCACCACGCTGCTGCCCGCCGTGGCCCGTGACCTCTTCCGCAAGTCGGGCCGCCCCCTCGACAAGGAGCTCGAGCTCGAGCACCACCCGCTGGTGCGCGAGCACCGCTTCGCCGACGGGTCCCGCCTGGTCCTGCCGAGCAGCTCGCGGGAGGCGCAGCTGACCGCCGTCGACGCGTTCTCCCCCGGCCTCGGCGAGGCCTGGCTGGCGCACGTGGCGGCGTACGCCGCCACGTGGGAGGTCCTGCGCCGGGAGTACCTCGAGCGGCCCTGGGACCCCGCCCTCGCCGACCGCGCCACGACCGGCCTGCTGCTGCCCCGCGAGACGCTCCACCGACGCCTGCGCCGCGTGCTGCCCGACCGGCGCCTGCGGGTCGCGGCGGCGTACCCCGCCGTGGCGGAGGGCCACGACCCGCGCCAGGTGCCCGCGTGGGTGGGGCTCACGGCGTACCTCGAGCAGCGGTTCGGGGTGTGGTCGGTGCCGGCCGCGGCGGGCGGTACGGCGGCCCTCGCCGACGCGCTGGTCCGGCGGCTGGCCACCCGCCGGGTCGCCGTCGAGCTCGCCACCCCCGTGCACGACGTCGTGGTGCGCGGCGGGCGGGCCGTGGCCGTCGCCACGGCCGGCGGTGAGGTCGCCGCCGACGTCGTCGTGTGCGCGATCGACCCGCGACGGCTGCCGGCCCTCGCGCGCCACGTCGCCCGGACCGTGCCGACCCTGCCCGCGCCGACCGCCCACCTCGGGCTCGAGGCCGACGGCCTGCCCGAGCTGGTGGCCGAGACCGTGCTGCACGGGAAGGACGCCACGCTCGGCGTCGTGCCGGGCGGCCGGGCGCCGGACGGCGCGCGGGCGTGGACGGTGCGCGGTCGCGGGCGCATCCACGACGACGTCGTCGAGGCGCTGGCACGGGAGGGGCTCGACCTGCGCAAGCGGGTCGTGCGACGGGTCGACGTCAGCCCCCGCGACCAGGTGACCCGGTGGGGCGGGTCCCCCTGGGGCGTGCAGTGGCAGGGCCGCGGCACCGTGCTGGCCCGGCTCGGTCCGCACACGCCGGTGGCCGGTGTTTACGCCGCCGGCGCCCACGCGACGCCCGGCGCCGGGCTGCCGTTCGTCGGACTGTCGGCCGCGCTGGTCGCCCAGGCCGTCGGCCCGGCCTGAGCGGCCAGAGCGGCCAGAGCCGCCGGCACCGCGCCGGCCTCAGGCCGTGATGCGCAGCGCCGCGAAGATCTCGCGCGTCGCCCGCGAGCGGTTGAGCGTGTAGAAGTGCAGGCCGGGCGCCCCGCCCGCGAGCAGCTCGTCGCACATCTCCGTCGCCACGTCGACGCCGATGCGGCGCACCTCGGCCGCGTCCGCGGCACCCTCGAAGCGGCGCAGCACCTCCGGCGGCACCTCGGCCCCCGACAGCTCGGCCATCCGCTTCACCGAGGTGAGGTTCGTGATCGGCATGATCCCCGGCAGGATCGGGATGTCGGCGCCCGCGGCGCTCGAGCGCTCCACGAGCGCGAAGTAGTCCGAGGCCCGGAAGAACAGCTGGGTGACGGCGAAGTCCGCCCCGGCGGCGGCCTTCGCGGCGAGCACCCGCGCGTCGTCGTCGACCGCGAGCGAGCCCGGGTGCTTCTCGGGGAACGCGGCGACGCCCACGCCGAGGCCGCCCAGCTCGTCGGCGAGCGACCGGGCGAGCTCGACCAGCTCGACGGCGTGCTCGAACCCGCCGGGCGTCGACGTCCACGGCGCCGTCGGCCCCTCGGCCGGGTCCCCGCGCAGCGCCAGCACGTCGTGCACCCCCGCGGCCGCGTAGGCCCGCAGCACGTCGACGAGCTCCTCGCGGGTGTGGCCGACGCACGTGAGGTGGCCCATCACGCGCAGGGAGGTCTCCCGGGCGATGCGCCCGGTCATCTCGATGGTGCGGTCGCGGGTGGTGCCGCCGGCGCCGTACGTCACGGACACGAACGTCGGCTGGTAGGGCTGCAGCTCGGTGAGCGCGGCCCACAGGGTCTCCTCGCCCGCGGCGTCCTTCGGCGGGAAGAACTCGAAGGAGAACGAGCGGTCGCCGCGCCGCACCAGCTCACCGATGGTCGGACGCTCCTCGCGCGGGGCGGGCGGCACGGACGGCTGCTCGGCGGTCATGGCGCGATCCTAGGTGCACGCCGGCCACCGGGCCGGGAGCAACCGCACCCTGGTCAACCCCCACCCGGTCGCGCGCCGGAGCGGCCCGGCACGCCCTAGGCTGCGCAGCGTGACGGCGACCCTCGTCGCGAAGGAGCTGGCCGGCGGCCACGGCCATCGCGTGCTCTTCGACTCCCTCGACCTCACCGTGGCGCCCGGCGACGTCGTCGGCGTCGTCGGAGCGAACGGGGCCGGCAAGTCGACCCTGCTGCGGCTCCTCGCCGGCGTGGACGAGCCGGTCGACGGCCACGTGCACCTCGCGCCCGCCGACGCGTTCGTCGGCTGGCTCCCGCAGGAGCACGACCGGGTCCCGGGCGAGACGGTCGCGGCGTACGTGGGACGTCGTACGGGCGCGACCGCCGCCACCGCCGCCATGGAGGCCGCGGCCGCCGACCTGGGGTCCGACGTGCCGGGCGCCGACGACGTCTACGCGGCGGCGTTCGACCGCTGGATGGCCAGCGGGGCCGCCGACCTCGAGGACCGGCTGCCGGCGGTGCTCGCCGACCTGGGCCTCGACGTCGGCGCCGACGCCCTGATGACGTCGCTGTCCGGCGGCCAGGCGGCCCGGGCGGCGCTCGCGGCGCTGCTGCTGAGCCGCTTCGACCTCCTGCTGCTCGACGAGCCGACCAACGACCTCGACCTCGACGGGCTGGAGCGGCTCGAGACCTTCGTCCGCGGGCTGCGCAGCGGGGTCGTGCTCGTCTCCCACGACCGGGAGTTCCTCGCCCGCTGCGTCACGCGGGTCGTCGAGCTCGACCTCGCCCAGCGGCAGGTGGCCGTGTACGACGGCGGCTACGAGGCCTACCTCGACGCCCGGGCCGTCGCACGCCGCCACGCGCGGGAGGCCTACGAGGAGTACGCCGACAAGCGCGACGACCTCGTCGCCCGGTCCCGCCAGGTGCGCGAGTGGAGCTCGCAGGGCGTGCGCAACGCGATGCGGAAGAGCCCCGACAACGACAAGGTGCGGCGCCGCGCGCAGACCGAGTCGTCGGAGAAGCAGGCGCAGAAGGTCCGGCAGATGGAGTCGCGGATCGCGCGACTGGCCGAGGTGGAGGAACCGCGCAAGGAGTGGGAGCTGCGGTTCGAGATCGCCGCCGCCCCCCGCTCCTCGACGGTCGTCGCCACCCTCGACGACGCCGTCGTGCGGCGCGGCGACTTCACCCTCGGGCCCGTCTCGCTCCAGGTCGAGGCCGGGGACCGCATCGGCATCACCGGCCCCAACGGCGCCGGCAAGTCCACGCTCCTCGCGCTGCTGCTCGGCCGGCTGGCTCCCGACGCGGGCCGCGCCTCGCAGGGTGTCTCCGTCGCCGTGGGCGAGATCGACCAGGGCCGCACCGGGCTCGCCGAGGACCGACCGCTCGGCACGGCGATGGAGCTCGCCCTGCCCGCCTGGACCTCCGCCGACGTCCGCACCCTGCTCGCGAAGTTCGGGCTCAAGGCCGACCAGGTGGCCTCGCTCGTCGGCCGGCTCTCGCCCGGGGAGCGCACGCGGGCGGCGATGGCGCTGCTGCAGGCCCGTGGCGTCAACCTGCTCGTGCTCGACGAGCCCACCAACCACCTGGACCTGCCCGCGATCGAGCAGCTCGAGCGGGCCCTCGCGTCGTACGACGGCGCCCTGCTGCTCGTCTCCCACGACCGCCGCCTGCTCTCCGCCGTCGACCTGGCCCAGCACTGGCACGTCGTCGACGGGCACGTGGAGCGCCAGCAGTGACGTCGCGCCCCGGCCGCGGCCCGGCCGCGGGCGGGCCTGTGCCCCCTGACTAGGCTCGCGGGCGTGGGATCAGACGAACACGCGGGCACCAGCGGCACGGGCACGAGCAGCCCCGGCACGACCGGCGGCGACACCCTCGCCACCCGCGTGGAGGAGGCCCTCACCGCCTTCCTCGACGGCCAGGCCGCGCAGCTGGCCCCCCTCGGCGACGACGCGGCCCGCCTCGTCGCCGCTGCCCGCACGACCGTCGCGGGCGGCAAGCGCCTGCGCGCCCGCTTCTGCTGGTGGGGCTACCACGCCGTGCACCCCCGCCCGACGCCCGAGCAGCAGGACGCGCTCGTGCGCGCCTGCGCCTCGCTCGAGCTGCTGCACGCGAGTGCGCTGGTGCACGACGACCTCATGGACGCCTCCGACACCCGCCGCGGCCGGCCCGCCACGCACAAGGCGTTCGAGGGCGAGCACCGCGCCGCGGGCTGGGACGGCGACCCCGAGCAGTACGGCGCCGCGGCCGCCATCCTCCTCGGCGACCTGCTGCTCAGCTGGTCCGACGAGCTCCTGCGCCGCTGCGGCCTCGGCCTCGCCGACGTCGGACCCGCGCTCGAGGTGCTCGACGTGTGCCGCACCGAGGTCATCGGGGGCCAGTTCCTCGACGTGTCCGTGCAGGCCCGCGCCACGGCGGACGCCGACCTGGCGATGACGGTGCTGCGCTACAAATCGGCGAAGTACTCCATCGAGCGCCCGCTCCACGTCGGCGCCGCGCTCGCCGGGGGGACGCCCGAGCAGCTCGCGGCCCTCAGCGGGTTCGGCCTGCCGCTCGGCGAGGCCTTCCAGCTGCGCGACGACCAGCTCGGCGTGTTCGGCGAGCCCGCGACGACCGGCAAGCCGGCCGGCGACGACCTCGTCGAGGGCAAGCGCACGGTGCTCGTCGCCCTCGCCCTGGAGGCGCTCGACGCCGACGACGCCGCGCGGCTCGACCGCTCCCTGGGTACGGCCCTCTCGCCCGCCGACGTCGACCGGCTGCGCGACCTCGTCGACGGCTCCGGCGCCCGCGCGCAGGTCGAGGAGCGCATCGACGCCCTGACGGGCCAGGCGCTCGCGGGGCTCGCCGCCGCCGACCTCGACCCCGAGGTCACGACGGCGCTGGAGCAGCTCGCGGCGGCCGCGACCCGCCGTACCTCCTGAGGCAGGCGCGGGCTCGGGGGACGCGCCGGGTCAGTGCATCGCCTGCGCGCGGCGCTTGACCTCCGACCCGCGGTTCTCGACGAGGGCGTCGATCGGGCGACCCGGCAGGTCGAGGTCGGTGTAGAGCCACTCGATGATCTCGCGGTGGTCGTAGCCGTGGTCGCTCAGCATCACCACGAGGCCGGGCAGGCCCTTCAGCAGCAGCCCGTCCTGGATGAAGGCGGCCGGTACCTGCTGGCCCGCGCCCGGCGACGGCACGGCGGCCGCCAGCTGGTTGTCGCGGATGAGCGTGCGCACGCGGGACACGGTCACCCCGAGGCGGCGGGCCGCCTCGGCCCAGTCGACCCACTCCTCCACGAGGGCGCCGAGATCCGCCTGGCCCGTCGGCTCGCCGGGCGTGGCCCCTGCCTGCGCACTGCTGTCCATGGGCGCCATGATCCCACCACCGGTGCGGAACACGCCGGGCCGGGCCCGGGACCGGTGCCGCGGGGCCCGCGGTCCGTATCCTGGCGGGAGCCGGCCCCGTCGTGGCACGAGGCCCCCGACCCGGAGGACGACCCACGTGCTGCCCGACGCCCACCCCACGCCCGCCGGCGGCGGACTGGTCGGACGTCTGCTCGACGGGCGCTACCGCGTCGGCCGCCTCGTCGCCCGCGGCGGCATGGCGAGCGTGCACGAGGCCCTCGACGTCCGCCTCGACCGCGTCGTCGCCGTCAAGGTCATGCACCCCGGCCTCGGCGACCCGATCACCGGCAACGACAGCTTCGCCGAGCGCTTCGTGCGCGAGGCCCGCGCCGCGGCGCGGCTGTCGCACCCCAACGTCGTCGCCGTCCACGACCAGGGCACCGACGACGGGATCGTCTTCCTCGTCATGGAGCTCGTGCCGGGCCGCACGCTGCGCGACGTCGTGCGCGAGCAGGCCCCGCTGGGCGCCGCCCGCGCGCTCGCGATCCTCGAGCCCGTCGTGGCCGCCGTCGGTGCGGCGCACCGGGCCGGCATCGTCCACCGCGACGTGAAGCCCGAGAACGTGCTCATCGCCGAGGACGGCCGCGTGAAGGTCGCCGACTTCGGGCTGGCCCGCGCGGTGGACGCCGAGACCCACCACACCACCACGGGCGGCGTGCTCATCGGCACCGTCTCCTACCTGGCCCCCGAGCTCGTGGTCGACGGCCGCAGCGACGAGCGCGCCGACGTCTACGCCCTCGGCGTCGTTCTCTACGAGCTGCTGACCGGGGAGAAGCCCCACCAGGGCGAGACCCCGATCCAGGTGGCCTACAAGCACGTGCACGCCGACGTCCCCCCGCCGTCGCGGCTGCAGCCGGGGCTGCCGGCGTACGTCGACGCGCTCGTCGCCCGTGCCACGGCCCGCGACCGCAGCCACCGCCCCGCCGACGCGACCGTCCTGGCCCACCACGTGCGCCGCGTCGCCCAGGCGCTCGCCGAGGGCGTGCGGCACGACGACGACCTCGTCGCCGACCTCCTCCCCCGCCGCACCGAGGCCGACCGGGGCGAGGACCGCCTCGACACCGAGGAGCTGGAGCGGCTCGAGGGCGACGGGTTCGTCGAGGCCGAGCTCTACCCCGTGCTCGCCCAGGCCTCCGGGGGTGCGGGCGCCGCCGCCCCGGCCGCCGAGCTGACCAGCCGCCTGCCGGTGCAGCCGGCCGCGCGGCGCGGCCTCCTGCCGGGCCGCCGCTCGACGCCGCCGTACCCCGACGACCGGCCCGCCGCGGACGACCCGGACGACGACCTCGCCGACCTGGGCGACGGGCTGGACGACCTCGACGACGACCTCGAGGGGGGCGACGACGAGGGGTACGACGGCCGGTACGACGGCCGGTACGACGGCGGGTACGGCGGCGGGCACGACGACGGCGCCGCCGACGCCCCGCGGCGACGTCGCCGCGCCCCGCTCCTGCTGGCGCTGCTCGTGGTGGTCGCGCTCCTCGCCACGCTGGCGTTCGCCTGGGCGCAGTGGCGCTCCGTGCCCACGCCGTACCTCCTCGACATGGACGAGGCGGCGGCGACCGCGGAGGCGGAGGCCGCCGGGTTCGAGGTGGAGGTCGGCGAGCCGGCGTACTCCGAGACGGTCGCGGCCGGTCGCGTGCTCGGCACCGACCCCGAGGGCGGGGCCGACGCGGCGCGCGGGTCCACCATCACCCTCGTGCTCTCGCTCGGCCCGGAGCGCTACACCGTGCCGGGTCTCGAGGGCCGCACCGCCGACGAGGCCCGGGCCGCGCTCGGCGACCTGACGCTCGACCTCGTCGAGGGCGAGCCGGCGTACTCCGAGACCGTGCCCGAGGGCAGCGTCGTGTCCACCGACCCGGCTGCGGGCACCGTCGTGCGCCCCGGGACCGACGTCACCGTCGTGCTCAGCGCGGGCCGGCGCCCCATCGAGGTCGAGGACTTCACGGGCCGCTCCGCCGACGAGGCACAGGGCGCGCTCACGACGGGCGACCCCGCCCTGGAGGGCGACGAGCTGCAGGTCTCCCGCAGCGAGGAGTTCTCCGACTCCGTCCCCGCCGGGCTCGTGATCCGCCAGGACCCCGCGGGCGGCACCCTCTTCCGCGGCGACACCGTGAACCTCGTGGTGTCGAAGGGGCCCGAGCTCGTCACGATCCCCGACGGCCTCGTGCGGATGCGGGTCCAGGACGCCCGCGCGCAGCTCGAGGCCCTCGGCCTCGTCGTGGAGGAGCGCGCGCTCGGCGGCAGCCTGCCCCAGCTCGGCTTCGTCGCCTGGTCGGACCCGGGCTCGGGCACCCAGGTGCGCCGCGGCACGACGGTGGTGCTCACCGTGCTGTAGCCGGCACCTAGAGTGGACCCTCGTGCGCAACCCCGTCGGCACCCACCTCCCCGTGGGCCGGAACCTCCGCGACGGAGCCCTCGCGTCGGCCCTCGAGCGGGGCTGCGAGGCGCTCCAGGTCTTCGTCGGCAACCCCCGCGGCTGGGCGCTGTCGGCCGGTGATCCCCGCATCGACGAGGCATTCGCGCAGGGCTGCCGGGACGCCGGCGTGCGGTCGTTCGTGCACACGCCGTACCTGGTGAACCTGGGCTCGCCCACCGCCGCCACCTACGAGCGCTCGGTCGCCGTCGTGGAGCACAACCTCGCCCGCGCGGCACGGATCGGCGCCGAGGGCGTCGTCGTGCACACCGGGTCGTTCGTCGAGGCCGACCCGGACCGGGCGCCCGAGCGGCACGCCGCGGCACTCCGCCAGGTCCGCGAGGGCCTGCTCCCCGTGCTCGACCGCCTCGGCGACGACGCACCCGCCCTCCTCCTCGAGCCCACCGCCGGCCAGGGCCGCTCGCTGTGCGCCGGCGTCGACGACCTCCCGGCGTACCTCGACGCGCTCGACCGGCACCCCGGGGTCGGCGTCTGCCTCGACACCTGCCACGTGTTCGCCGCCGGTGCGCCGCTGGACGAGCCGGGCGGCGCCACGGCGACCCTCGACCTCCTGGTCGAGCTGGCCGGGGAGGGCCGCCTGCGGCTCGTGCACGCCAACGACTCCCTCGACGTCCGCGGCTCCTTCCGCGACCGCCACGAGAAGATCGGCCAGGGGCACATCGGTGAGGACGCCTTCACCGAGCTGTTCGCGCACCCCGCGACGGCGGGCGTGCCGTTCGTGCTGGAGACGCCCGGCTCGCGCGACGCCGACGACCCCGACATCCCCCTGCTGAAGCGCCTGCGGGACGCGGCCGCCGCGCCCGCCGCCGCTGTGGCCGACCGGGCGGGAGCCACCCGGTGAGCGCGGGCGTGACCTGCGGGGGCTGCGGCTCCGCGCAGCGCGACGGCCGGTTCTGCGCCGCCTGCGGCCACCCCCTCCCCGCGGCGCCGGACGCCGACCGGCGCACCCCGTCGAGCCCGGCGCCCCC